>JAZNVJ010000136.1:0-8079 GCA_045592765.1 Alphaproteobacteria bacterium
AACCCTTATGAAGGATGTTTTCCAGGCTAATAATGTTGAAGTTAATTCTGAACAAGCACCAAAATCATCATTAATAGAGGTTGCAATTCGCAGGGGCAAAAAAATAGTAGATACAATTTTTGTAGCTACTAAATCTAAAGTTCGCTAACTTCAAACAACCATCAAAACCCCGCCTTAGTTTTTATAAGGCGGGGTTTTCTTATTTATATACCCCTTAACTAACAAGACTTCTTATAAAATTCTTTTCTTTGTCGACGATTCATGCTCCACAAATTTCCGATTCCGTTAATTGGCTGAATATCGGCAATAGTCTTAAAATCAAAATCTCTGGAAAAAAATACTGATGTTGTTTTGGTATAGTTATTCATCGGACAAAAACCATAAAAATCAACTTGCAACAAACCAGCGCTTTTTAATGTTACAACTGATTTTTTATATTCTTCACTGGTATTAATTCTGTCACTGTCATCAAGGATTATCATTCCTCCTTTTGCTAATTTTTTAACTGCAGTTTCACAACATTTTTCACGACGTTTACCATCCACCACAATCACATCATAAAATTCTTCATCTTCAAAAATAGCATTTTCATAAATTTCACCTTCATCTCGCCACAAAACCTGCAAATTTGGCTCGTTCATTTCCTCTTGCCACTTATCAAACCATTTGAGATTATCTTCAATACTCACAACTTTTTTAGCTCTTGCCGCCCAAAAACGAGATGAATTACCACATCCAAATTCAAATATTTTCTTATCACTATAATCAAATTGGCTCAAATACTCAATTGCCGGATACGTATACCAAGGTATCGGATTGCCATCTCTATCTTCACAAATCTTTTCATCTATCGTTTTACCGATAGCAAACTCATCCAACCACATCTTAATAAATACCTGTACTTTATCGCTATACATTTCTGCCTCTTGATTACTTGAAAGCTTTTTAACAACACTTATATCATAGATGTATCAGATATTTTTACAAGGAGATTAAACCATGTTTTGGAGAAATTTTGCACTAACTCTAACCATTATCGGTGGCATCAACTGGGGACTGGTTGGAGCGTTTGACTTTGACTTAGTTGCTTTTTTATTCGGCCCATTTAGCGTTTTGAGCCGCATTACCTATATTTTGGTAGGGCTTTCTGCTATTGCTATGATTTTTATGCCAATGTGCTCACTAAAAGAATCTTATAGTCGTAAAGTAAACTAAACCAAAGGGAGCAGATTTTCTGCTCCCTTCTTTTTTATTTTGCTAATTTTGCCGCCGCCGATGATATTTGCAACAATGTATATGTTAACACTTCTTGTGTTGGCATATTAGTTGTCTTACAATCCTTCTCACACTTATAAAGCAAATCCAACACCCCAAACAACTTATCTTTCGGCCAAATAGCCAACTGACACTTAAATGCCGAAACTCTATAAAACAACAACTTAGGCGTTAGTTTATTTATTGCAGCATCTGTCGAATCGCCTTTTTCTTCAAAAGACTTACACAATATCAGTTTATTAAAATGATACCCTAATGCTCGTACCAAGGAAACAGGCTCTTCACCCTCATTTAATGAACGTTGTAATGCCGCCAAAGCCTTTTCCGTATATCCTCCAGCCGCATAATAACAAATATCTTCACCTGAAGATGAAGATTGATCAGCTATAGCAATCTTAATATCATCAATGGTAACATTTTTCTTATCACCAATATAGGTTATTAATTTTTCAATTTCACCCAAATTAGTCTTTCTATCAGCGGACAATCTGACACACAAAAGTTGCAAAGCTTCATTATTTATTGTCACTCCGGATTCGATAAATTTTGCTCTGGCTGTCGCAAAAATATCTTCGTCTCTATCTTCATAACAAGCTATTGCCGCAAAATTTTCTTCTTTTTCTGCCAACGCCACCAATGATGATTTCTTATTTAGCGAAGAAGAATATATTACCAGCAAGGCATCCGGATTATTACTTTCTAATAATGATTTAAGATGTTTGGTCAGATTATTATCTGCATCTTTTACTACAATTGCTCTGCGCCCGCCCATTAATGAACGACTATTATATTCTGCTACCAATGCCCCTGCATCAGAACTAACTTCTGAACCATTTAAATATGCCACACAAAAAGGATCATACAAATCTTGCGAAACTGTCAGAATTAATTTGCGCACATATTCAGCAACCAAACCTTCATTACTGCCATAAACCAAAAAGCCCCTGATGTTAGCTTCCGGTTTTTTTAGATATTTATCAATTTGCGCTACCTTATAAATCACTTAAATCAGCCTTTTTATTCTGCAAGGAATGAAAATAAGCACCCAACCGCAAAGCAATATCATTAGCAATAATTTTTGCAGCATCCGCCTCTGTTTTCTTTTGTGCCATAGTTGTTGAATACGGATTCGCTAAAATATCATAACTCACATAAGCAACACTATCACCTGTCAAAATTTGTTCATTATCTTCAAACAATTGATATGCTACTCTATATGTAACTCTTTCATTTGTAGCGGTAATATCACGTCTCATTGCTTGCTGAACCACTTCTTTAGAAACTAATTTGGTTTTAAGCACATACTTAGGAGATTGAGGAACACCTTTAGGAGTCAACAAATCCAACAAATTGTTGCGCAACATTTGCCCAAACCTATCTTCTATAGGTGATACTTTTATTTGTGCCATTTCTGCCGTAATTGAAACATCGGTTTTGCCACCAAAATACCATGAACCGGTTTTATCTCGTTGCACATATAAAGGCTCAAAACCACAAGCACCAACCCCTAAAGATAGACACAACAGCAACAAATTTATCTTGTTCATTTGTTTTCCTCTTAAACAACAACATTAACAATTTTATTAGGAACAACAATAATTTTACGAATTTCTTTTCCTTCTATCTGTTTTTGAACATTAGCTAAAGCCAAAGCCGCTTCTTCAACATCTTCTTTAGGTGCATCTTTTGGCATTTCTATAGTTCCCCTAACTTTACCGCATATTTGCACGGCATAAGTAACCATATTATCTTCAGCCAATTTTGCATCGCCAACCGGCCAACTTTCCGTCACAACCAAAGAAGAACAACCTAATCTTGCCCACATTTCTTCTGCCAAATGAGGAGTGAACGGACACATTAACCTAATAAGTGTCATATATAATTCCGGAGCAATCTTATCTTTTCCAGACAAATAATTTACATACGTCATCAAAGAAGAAACTGCGGTATTAAATTTCATCTGATCAATACGTTCCGTTACTTCCAAGATACACTTATGCATAGCTCTCAAATCTGCATCGTCAGGTTTTACATCAGCATATACTTTTTTAAACAGATTATATACTTTGCCAACAAAGCGATATACCCCCATCAAACTTTCTTCTGACCACATCGCTACCTGATCAAATGGCCCGATAAACATTTCATATAAACGAAACGTATCTGCTCCATAAGCGGCCACAATATCATCCGGATTAATTACATTTCCTCTTGATTTTGACATTTTCTCTCCGTTTTCTGCCAAAATCATTCCATGAGATGTTCTACGATTATATGGCTCAGATGTAGAAACCAAACCGCAATCACACAAAAACTTATGCCAAAAACGAGAATACAATAAGTGTAATGTAGTATGTTCCATACCTCCATTATACCAATCCACATTCATCCAATAATCCAAAGCTTCTTTAGATGCAAATTCTTTATCATTATGCGGATCACAATAACGCAAGAAGTACCAAGACGAACCTGCCCAATTCGGCATCGTGTCTGTTTCTCTACGAGCATGTCCACCACATTTCGGACATTTTGCATTCAACCAATCTCCTGCCTTAGATAGAGGTGACTCTCCCTCATCATTAGGATGATAATCCGGAACTTCCGGTAACGTTAACGGTAACTCAGCTTCCGAAATTGGTTGCCATCCGCATTTTTCACAATAAACCATCGGAATGGGCTCTCCCCAATAACGTTGACGAGAGAACACCCAATCACGTAATTTAAAATTAACTTTAGCATGTCCGAAACCATTTTTCTCAGCATATTCAATTGCCGCTTTCATACCCTCTTCTTTATTCATTCCGTTCAAGAATCCGGAATTAATATGTGCTCCATCTTCTTCCCAAGCTTTTTCTGAGATGTCTCCACCTTCCAAAACTTGAATTATCGGCAAATTGAAAACTTTTGCAAAATCATAATCCCTCTGATCATGAGCCGGAACAGCCATAATTGCCCCCGTTCCGTATCCGGTCAAAACATAGTCAGAGATAAACACCGGAATTTCTGCACCGGTAAACGGATTCTTCGCCTTAATTCCTTTTAACTCGACACCGGTTTTAGAATCATCCATTGTACGTTGCAAATCAGATTTTTTTGCGGTTGCTTCAACATAGGCTTTAATTTCATCCTGGTTCTCAAATTTTGTCATATATTTTTGCACAAATTCATGCTCCGGAGCCAGAACCATATAAGTCACTCCAAAAGCTGTATCCGGACGAGTTGTAAATACAGTCAGCTTGTCATCACCAAAAGCAAAATCAAGCTCAGCACCTTCAGAGCGTCCAATCCAATTAATTTGCTGAGCTTTAACTCTATCAATAAAATCAAGATTATCCAAATCATTAATTAATCTGTCAGCATATTTGGTAATAGCAATCATCCATTGCTCTTTATCTCTTCTAACAACCTCAGCGCCACAACGCTCACAATGCCCGTTGATGACCTCTTCATTTGCCAAACCGACCTTACAGGCTGGACACCAGTTAATTGCTATCTTATCTTTATATGCCAAGCCTTTTTCAAAAAACTTGATAAACATCCATTGGGTCCATTTATAATATTCCGGAGAAGATGTATCAATACATCTGTCCCAATCAAAACTAAACCCCAAAGATTTCAATTGTTTGGTAAAATTCTCAATATTAGCTTTTGTAGAAACTGCCGGATGCACTCCGGTTTTAATCGCGTAATTTTCAGCAGGCAACCCAAAAGCATCAAATCCCATAGGATAAAGAACATTAAATCCCTGCATTCTCTTTTTACGAGAAATAACGTCAAGAGCCGTATATGAACGAGGATGTCCCACATGCAATCCTGCTCCTGACGGATATGGAAATTCAACCAACGCATAAAACTTTTCTTTATTTTTATCTATCTCAACCTTATAAGCCTTTTCCACATCCCAAATAGCTTGCCATTTTTTTTCTATTTTTTTGAAATTATATCTATCTTCCAAAGCCCATTCTTTTTGCCACTCAGCAAAGCTTTCTTTTCCGTCAAATCTCATATTTTCCATTTTTTTATCCTATCATTATTGTAAATTTATACTTTTTCTATATAGAACTTTTGCCTTATCAAAAATTTCTCCTTCTGTTTTTTTGCTAAGGACTTTTCTGTATTCCTCTTTACCATTACGCAATCGTCTATATACTTTCACTTCCAGACAATTACTTTGCAAATTTGTCCCTAAAATTTTAACATCTACCCTAAACTCAACCGCACTTTCAATATCAAGCTTAGTCCACACCGAAGAAATTTCTCCAACAGCTTTATTTTCTTCAACACCTTGCAAAAAAGCAAGTTTTTCTTGCGCGGCTTGCCACAAAAATCGATTCGGTTCAAAAGCAGGTTTTTCAATTTCACTATCTTGCTGTTTATCCCACCAGTTATATGGATTCATCCAAGCACAACCGGAAACCGCAAACAGCACAAAAAAAACTATATATTTTTTCATTTTCAAACTCTAAATATCTTTCTAAATTAACATTAAAGCTAGCCTAGTTTAATATATTTGACAAGAGTCTATTTTCCCTCTTGTGTTTCTTAGTTCAATAAAATAAAATAGTTTCAATAAATTTTAATGGAAAAGATATGTCTGATATTCGTTTACAAACAGCTTTTATGCTTCAGGAAATTCTCGAAAACAAGATTTTTGCCTCTGAAGTAAAAACAAAAATCGATTCGTATAATTCTTCCTCTTTAGCTTTTTCCAATATGCTATTGCAAACTTGTTTACGCCATTTAGTTTATATCAAAAAAACGCTAAATCTTTTCATTAAGAAAAAAATACCCAACAATTCTCGTCTGGTTTCTTATTTACTAATTTTGGCAAGCACAGAAATAATTTACTTAAACACTCCTGATTATGCTGCTATAAACAGTTATGTCGAACTCATAAAACAATGTTTTGATAAATATCTCGCAGGCTTTGCTAATGCTATACTAAGAAACATCTGCAAAGAAAAACAAAATATTATAAAAAATGATTGCGGTGAATTTTTTCCTTCGGAATTTAGAAAAATTTTAAACACTTCTTATGGAAAAAAAACCATAAATGCAATTGAATGCTCATCTATCAAAGAACCTTTACTTGACATCACTTGCAAAAAAGAAACCTTTTTTCCCAATGCTATACCTCTTCCTCTTGGCACACAACGCTTAGCTAATAATGGTGATATTACCAAAATTAACGGATATAATGATGGATTATGGTGGGTGCAAGACTTTTCCTCCTCTCTTGCAGTAAAACTTTTAGATAATATTAGCGGATTAAAGGCTTTAGATATCTGCGCTGCTCCAGGAGGAAAAACCGCTCAACTAATCAATGCCGGCGCAAAAGTTACAGCTATTGATATCTCTGCTCAACGCCTTGAAAAACTTGAACAAAACTTAAATCGCTTACAATTACAAGCTAAAGAGATTATTTGCTCAGATGCCTCTCAATGGCTAGACAATCATCCTGAATACTTTTTTGATATAATTTTACTTGATGCCCCCTGTTCTGCAACAGGAACATTGCGTCGTCACCCCGAACTGGTTCATATCAAAACCCTAAAAGATATTGAGGCTGTAACAAAAATTCAAAAAGAGCTTTTACACAAAGCATCTTCGCATTTGACCATTGGTGGAAAGTTAGTATACTGTACCTGTTCATTATCTAAACAAGAAGGCGAGAAACAGATAAATGACTTTTTAAGCCAAAATAATAACTTTAAAACTTTCAAACCATCTATTCCTCTAATACTTTCCGATTCTCTTACTCCTGAGGGATGGCTGAGAATATTGCCACACCATTTAGACAGCTTTGGTGGTACAGATGGTTTCTTCATTGCCGTTTTAACAAAGGAAAAATAATGTTTTTTAACAAAACTAACATATCAACTTCAACTATTATCAGTAAAAAAATATCTATATTAGGAACTGGCCCTACAGCCTTATATATTGCTAGTAGCTTTCAAAAAATAGGCCACGATGTAAATATAATATGTCCACCACTATCTAATCGAAAAAATATAGATATAACCATCAAAGACTCAACAAAACTGTCATCCTCACATTTCAAAATAAACTTATCTTACGAGTTATCTAACAATCCAGATTTTCTTTTCATAGCTTCCGAATTACCAAACCTACATTCTGATTTGCTACTTATTTCTCCTTCTAAACTATCTAAGACCAACATTATAAGCTTAACACCATCTGTAAATCCGAATTTCATTAATCAAAACATTGGACAACAATCCATTTCAGCGTACTTAAGCGCTTGGCTTTCTCAAAATGGCAACACGATATCGCTAAACTCATCATCGCCACAAATTATCTTTAATCTTCCTTCGGATAGCAAAGAAACAAGTCAGATTCAAAATATCTTCAATAACAACGACATAAAACTAATTTTTAAAGATTCTCCTCTCGAAAATTTTTGGAACTGGTTTGCGCCAATAGCTCTTACTTATATCATCAACAATGCAATAACAGGCAATATAAAAGATCTCTCTAAAACAATTGATGGACGCAATATTTTAGATAATTGCATTAATGAGCTCTCCCAATTAGCGCTTTTAGATGGCATTACTCTCAATAAAACCACTATTCTCTCAAACTTATACAACGCTCCTACAAATCATTTCTCAACCAAAGATGTATCTAAATCCTATTCTCAACAACTTTTATCTAAAATAAATATGTTGCTTTTTCGCAATATTTCTCCTGAAGACAAACGATTTCCAACATTAAAAAACTTGCTTAATAAAATATATAATATTTGTTAGCATAAACCACGAAACTTACTTGAAGAAAAGAGCA
>JAZNVJ010000137.1:0-13039 GCA_045592765.1 Alphaproteobacteria bacterium
TTCAGAATTAGATAAATACATCATCGGACAAACCGATGCCAAAAAAGCCGTAGCTGTTGCTCTGCGCAATCGTTGGCGCAGAATGCAATTACCGGAAAAACTCCGTGAAGAAATTGTCCCCAAAAACATTTTAATGGTTGGACCAACCGGAGTAGGAAAAACCGAAATATCTCGCAGACTTGCCAAACTGGCTAAAGCTCCTTTCATTAAAGTAGAAGCAACAAAATTCACTGAAATAGGTTATGTTGGACGTGATGTTGAAAGCATCATTAGGGATTTGATTGAAATATCCATTCATAATACTCGCAAAACCATGCGCAAACAAGTTTGTGCTCAAGCCGAAAGTGGCGCAGAAGAACGTTTACTTGAAGCTCTGGTTGGCACCAACGCCGGAGAAGAAACCAAACAAAAATTCCGCCAATTAATAAGAGAAGGAAAACTGGACGATAGAGAAATAGAAATTTCTTTACTGGACAACTCCAATTCATCTATGCCCACTATTGACATTCCCGGAATGCCTGGTGCATCTATGGGAATGATTAGCTTAGGCGATTTACTCGGCGGTTCATCTCAAAAATACAAAACTCGCAAACTCAAATTATCTGATGCCCGTAAAAACCTGATTGATGAAGAATGTGACAAACTGCTTGATAATGAAACCATAACATCCGAAGCCATAAAATCAGTAGAAAATGATGGTATTGTATTTATCGATGAGATAGATAAAATCACCGGCAAATCCGAAGGAGGTAGAGCAGATGTATCAAGAGAAGGGGTACAAAGAGATTTACTCCCTCTAATTGAAGGAACAACCGTTACTACCAAATATGGCATGGTAAAAACAGATCATATTCTATTTATTTGTTCAGGAGCGTTCCACTTAGCTAAACCATCTGATTTATTACCGGAACTTCAAGGAAGACTGCCTATCAGGGTGGAACTAAAAGCACTAACTCACAATGATTTTGTACGCATTTTAACCGAACCGGAAGCAAACTTGATAGAGCAATACACCGCATTACTGGCAACCGAAAACTTTAACTTAAAATTTGAAGATGAAGCAATATCCAAAATCGCAGATATTGCAGTAGCAATTAATGAAAATGTAGAAAACATCGGAGCCAGAAGATTGCATACCGTATTAGAAATTTTGCTTGAAGAAATAAGCTTTAAAGCATCTGATTGCAGCGGACAACAAGAAGTAATCACAGCCGCAATGGTTGAAGAAAAGCTCAGCAAGTTCACTCAATCCGGCGATTTATCAAAGTTCATTTTATAATGGCATTTGGGATTTACATTCATTGGCCGTTTTGCCGCAGCAAATGCCCTTACTGTGATTTCTTCAGTAAGGTTAACCCTAAACTGCGGCAAGATGAACTTATAGAAGAATATCTGGAAGATATAAATTATTATGCTTCATTAGTTCCCGACCCCAAAATAACCTCTATATTTTTCGGAGGTGGCACTCCATCCCTTATATCGCCACAAAACATTGAAAAAATAATCAACCAAATTCATAAAAAATATTCTTGCGCTAAAAAAATAGAAATATCATTAGAGGCAAACCCCAACACTAATCGCCCAAATTTGTTTACAGATTTAAAAAATGCCGGAATCAATCGCTTATCTTTAGGTATTCAATCTTTAAATGATAAAAATTTAAAATTTTTAGGACGCACACACTCTTTGCAAGATGCTATTAAATCAGCGCAAACCGTCCTAAACACCTTTGATAATCATTCTGCAGATTTGATGTATGCCCTCCCCAATCAAAACATAAGTGAATGGCAACAAGAATTAGAACAATTATGTAAAATGAGGTTCAAGCATCTTTCTTTATATCAGCTGACCATTGAAAATGGAACTGTTTTTGCAAAAAAGGGAATACAGGCGGCAAATGAAGAAACATCTATTGCATTATATCAACTAAGCAATGATATTTTAGCCTCATATAACTACAATCGTTATGAAGTATCAAATTATGCCTCAAAAGATTTTGAGTGCAAACACAATCTTCTTTATTGGCAAGGTGATAATTATATCGGAATTGGTCAAGGAGCACATGGACGGTTGCAAATAAACAACCAATATTATGCCACTACACACCCTCGCAAATTTGAAGAACTAAGTGCTATCGAAAGAGCTCAAGAGTTGGTTTTTATGGGGCTCCGTTTAACTGAAGGCATTAATAAAGAGAGATTTAAACAACTCTGCGGATACCATTTTAATGAAGTCATAAACAAATCCAAATTACAAGAATTAATAGCTACAAATTTTTTGCTTGAAAATGATACCCACATTCGCACTACCTCATCGGGAAACCTAGCCCTCAACCAAATTATTAACCAACTTTTAGATTAATGATAAACATTTTAATAACTAAAAATGCCTTCCGTTTTCACAGAAGGCATTTTGCTTAAAAATAATACTTACTTACCGTATTTGTTACGAGCAACATAATGGGTATGCAACAAGTGGTGTGCTTTTTCACCACCGGCCTCACCCAGATATTCTTTGTACAAAGTTTTAACTGACTCATTATGATGAGATAAGCGATTCTTTGCTTTCAAATCTTCATTCATCAATCCCTTTGCACGTTTTTTACGAATATCATCGGTAATACCTCTCGGCTTAGGCTGTCCAGGCAACATCACTCTAGGCTGACCGCCACCGGAGATACATCCGCCACGACAAGCCATCACCTCAACAAAGTGATAAGGCATTTCCTCACCATTTGCTCTGGCTTCTCTAATCTTATTTAATATTTTTTCAATATTACCGCAACCATGAGCAACTGCAATTTTGATATGATTTTCATTAATTACAACTTCAGCCTCCTTAACCCCTTCAAGACCTTCAATCTCTTTGAAGCTAATTTCACCAAGTTCTTGCCCTGTTATATAGAAGTATGCGGTACGCAAAGCTGCGGTCATAACGCCACCGGTAACCCCGAATATTGTGCCGGCACCGGAATATTCACCCAAAGGATTATCAGCTTCTTCTTCCGGCAAATTACGAAAATCTATACCCGATTGTTTAATCATTCGGCAAAGTTCTCTGGTTGTCAAAGACACATCCACATCTTGATATCCTGAACAACTCATATCCTTACTACGAGTAATTTCCCATTTTTTAGCCGTACAAGGCATAATTGAAACAACTCTGATTTTTGCCGGATTAATAGCCATTTTCTCTGCATAATATGTCTTAGCCAAAGCTCCGACCATTGATTGCGGAGATTTACAAGTTGAGAAGTTATCTATCATATCATGATGATACTTTTCCAACATATCAACCCATGCCGGACAACAAGAAGTAAACATCGGCAAACTTTCCGGATTTTTAGTAAAGCGATTCACAAATTCAGTAGCTTCTTCAATAATCGTTAAATCAGCGCCAAAATTAGTATCAAATACTTTATTAAATCCAAGTTTACGCAAAGCTGCATATGTTTTTCCGGTCAAATTTTCACCAAAATCATAACCGAACTCTTCACCGATTGCCACTCTTACCGCCGGAGCAATTTGTACCACCGTAACGATTTCCGGATCACTAAGCATATCCCAAACTTTTTGGGTTTCATCATACTCAACAATCGCACCTGTTGGGCAGTGAGCAGAACATTGTCCACATTTAATACACGGACTATCAGCTAAATCGATTCCGCCGGCAGCCGTAATTCTGGTGGCCAATCCACGATTCAAATAACTCAAAGCCCACACATTTTGCTGGTTTTGACATACTTCCACACATCGTCCGCAAACCACACACTTAGATGGATCTAAAACAATAGATTTTGTAGAATCATCTTTTTCCAATTTTTTATTCAAACTTGGCAATCTTGATGTTTCTATCGCAAATGTATTGGCCAAATCTTGTAGCTCACAATGTCCGGAACGAATACATGTCAAACATTCATTTGGGTGATTACTCAAAATCAGTTCTAATACCGTACGTCTAACAGCAACAATCTCTGCATCACCGGTAATAACTTCCATTCCTTCCGCCACAGGCGTACAACAAGAACGTAGGATTCTTCCATTTACCTTTACGATACACATTCCGCATCCGGCTGACGGATCAACATCAGGATGCTTACAAAGCGTTGGAATATCAATATGAGCCTTACGAGCCGCTTCCAAAATACTTGTACCGGCAGGAACATCAACTTCAATATTATCAATTTTCAATTTAACCATGATTATTTCTCCTCACCGGTAGGTTTGTTATCAATAAGTTTATCCAAATATTCATGCTCAAAGAACTTTAAGGTAGAAAGCACCGGATTCGGGGCAGTTTGTCCCAAACCGCAAAGAGATGCTTTTTGCATCGCAGTTGCGATTCGTTTCAAATCTTCTAAATCCTGTTTTGTTGCTTTTCCTTTATTGATTTTTTCAAGCAACAATAACATTTGTTTTCCGCCGATTCTGCAAGGAGCACATTTTCCGCAAGACTCATCAACCGTAAAATCCAAATAGAAATTAGCTATATTCACCATATCCGAGGTATCATCCATAACAATCATACCGCCTGAACCCATGATTGAGCCAAGCTTTTTAAGCTCTTCATAACATACCGGCATATCCAAATATTCTGTTGGAATCACGCCACCTGAAGGACCTCCGGTTTGTACTGCTTTCAGCTTTTTACCATTAGGTACACCGCCACCAATTTCATTAACAATTTCATTAATGGTTGTTCCCATCGGAACTTCAATCAGTCCGGAATGCTCAACTTGTCCGGTTAATGCAAATACTTTTGTTCCCTTAGATGTTTCCGTACCAAAAGAAGCAAACCAATCTGCACCTTTAAGAATAATCTTCGTAATATTTCCTAAAGTTTCCACATTATTTACGCAAGATGGTTTATCCCACAATCCTTTATTTGTCGGATATGGAGGACGAGGACGAGGTGTTCCTCTCTTACCCTCAATGGAATGAATTAAGGCTGTTTCTTCACCGCATACAAAAGCACCCGCCCCTAAACGAACTTCAATATTAAAGTTAAAATCTGTTCCCATAATATTATTGCCGAGCAAGCGATTCTTTTTACAAGCCTTAATAGCTTTTTCCAAACGCTCAACCGCCAACGGATATTCAGCACGAACATAGAACCAACCTTGAGTTGCTCCGATAGCATAAGCCGCAATCATCATACCTTCTATAACTGAGTGCGGATCACCTTCCAAAATAGAACGATCCATATATGCACCAGGGTCACCTTCATCACCATTACAGATAATAAATTTCTCATCAACTGTCGGAACTTTAGAAGCTAACTCCCATTTCATACCGGTAGAAAATCCGCCACCGCCACGTCCACGCAATCCGGAACGTTTAATTTCATCCACAACATCAGCAGGTTTCATTGTTTTTAAAACTTTTTCCAAAGCCAAGTAACCGCCTCTGGCGATATATTCTTGAATATCTTCAGGATCCATATGTCCGGCATCTCTTAATACCACTTTTTCTTGCTTAGTAAAAAATGGCAAATCTAAAGATAAAATATGCTCTTGTAAAAATGGAGGAAGCTCATAAGTTTCTCCCTCAGCCATTTTTAGCGCAGGAACAACATGCTCTGTAACGACTAGGCGAGCAATAAGAGGCTCAACTCTCTTATAAAGCACATCTTTTTGCCCCTTAACTTCCACTCTGATTAACGGACCTTGAGCACAAAGCCCCATACATCCGGTAGCAACAATACGGACTTTATCATCGATTCCGTGTTCAACAATCGCATTTTTTAAAATATCAATTATGCTATCACTTCCTGAAGATTTACAACCGGTAGAATGGCAACAATAAATACTGCAAGAATATTTATCTAATTCTGCGTTTTTATTTTTAGCGATTTCATGAATATCAAATCTTTTATCCAAATCTATATCAGCCATAGTGTTTATTCCTCCTCGCTAAGTTTATTACGCCATTCATCCAAGATGTTTCTAACATCCCCCGGAGTAACACGTCCATAAGTTTTGCCATTTACCACACAAACCGGAGCCAAACCGCAACAACCAACACAACGAACGCTTTGTAAATGAAACATTCTGTCTGCAGTACTTTCACCCTCGCCGATTCCCAATTCTTTTTTAAATTCTTCCAAAACCTTGTCATTACCTTTTAAATAACAAGCAGTACCAGTACAAACAGAAATAACCGCTTTTCCGGGAGCATCCAGCTTGAAGAAATTATAAAAAGTAAGAACCTCATAAATCCGTGCCAACGGAATATTCATCCCCTCAGCAATAGCCATGGCATCTTCCCAAGGCACATATCCTTTAACACCTTGAACCTCATGCAGAGCCATAATTAACGAACCCCGCTTTTTATGCCACTTAGCAGCAATTTGCGCCACCTGCGAGTTATTATCCATTCACATCTCCTTTGTTTCTGTTGTTTATTTCAAAAATATCTTATCGACAAAAATTTAGGCATTCAAGCAGATTTTCTTACCGCCCACAATTTTAACCTTTTTATCATCTGAAAATTAAAATTTTGCATATTTTTTAATTAATTTAAAATTTTTGTTTCTTAATCAGATTATTTGTATATAATCGGCTTTATGAAAAAATTAAACACATACATAATCAAGCAAATATTTATTGGTTTTTTGCTCGTTTCTTTTTCGCTGATGTCTATCATTTGGCTCACGCAATCTTTACGTTTTGTTGATTTAATAACTAACAAAGGCATCTCTATCGGTCTATTCGCAGAGCTAACGTCACTATTAATGCCTCGCATTTTTACGATTCTTTCTCCTATTTCTGCTTTTGCCGCTGTTTTATTTGTATACAATCGCATGTTATCAGATAGAGAGTTGGTTGTAATGAAAGCCGCCGGAATTAGCCCATGGCAAAATGCCAAACCTGCTATTATTTTCGGCATTTTTCTAGCTTTATTCAACGTTTATGTAATGAACATCGGAATTCCTCAAGCAGAAAATCGCTTTAATGAACTACAATGGCGCATAAAAAATGACGTTTCGCACCTTATGTTTCGAGAGGCTGAGTTTACAACCTTACAACGAGGTCTCACCGTATTCATTACATCTCACGAAGCTGATGGCTCTATAAGTGGAATTTTGATTAATGATGAACGCAATCCCAAAACACGCTCAACTGTTTCTGCTGAGTTAGGACGCATTATTCATACCGACAAAGGCCCTCGAATTATTCTTATTAATGGCAACCGTCAAGAAATCAACACTCAAAACGGTCAATTTAGCTCTATTTTATTTGATCGCTACTCTGTTGATTTTGGAGCCAAAGAAACCAAAGCAAAAAAAGCCGCCGGAGCTAGAGAAAAAAACATCAAAGAACTTCTATCAGCCGGAAGCAATCCTAACTTATCTGTTAAAGAAGCAAGGCGTTGGATTGTTGAAGGAAATAAAAGATTCACAACCCCACTGTTAAATATAATTTATGCTTTAATTGCCTGCACCGGACTACTTGTAGGTAATTTCAACCGTAGAGGACAATTTAAAATAGTATCATACTCAATTGTAGGGATGGTTATTATCCAAGCTCTAGATTTAGCTCTCGGAAACTTAGCCTCTAAGCATTTAGTATGGTTAATTGCCTTATACTTGAATATATTATTACCATTTTTAATATGTTTATTTCTATTAACATACTACACACCAGCAATGTTGCGCAAAAAGAAACCGGATATACCAAATGCCTAAAAATATATTTAGAATAGCATGTTATATTATTTGTTTAATCGTCGCAAACACGACATTTGCGGATAGCATTGTTACCCCTAACACAAAAAAAACCATAACTGAAATAACAGGCATCACCAAACCTAAAATATCCCCTCAAGTTAATGTTACGGATGTATTTACTCCTAAATCAACATCCAACGAAGATAATCCGGAAATCTATTTTAGTGCTGATAGTGTGGAAAACAATCAAGAACTAAGCATCATTACCGCCATCGGACAAGTAGAAATAATTCGTAATAATCTCACCGTAAAAGCAGATAAAGTTATTTACAATCAAGGAAACGATACCATTATAGCTTCAGGAAATGTAGTTATGCTAGAAGAAAGCGGCAATGTTGTTTTCTCTGACTATGCGGAACTATCAGATAAAATGACCAAAGGTGAGATGGAAAACATCAAAATTATTATGGCAGATAAAACTCGCATAGCGGCCCAAACATTTCGTCGCCATAGTGATGATAAAAAAATTATGACCAATGTCGTATACACCCCATGTGATGCCTGCAAAAAATCTGACCCATTATGGCAAATAAAAGCAAAAAAAGTTGAACATGATGCTCAAGACCAAGACATTCATTATCAAAATGCAACTATCGAAGTAAAAGGTGTTCCTGTTTTTTACACTCCTTTTTTATCTCACCCAGATCCTACAGTCAAACGCAGATCTGGTTTTCTGTTTCCTAAAATCAGTAGCAACAGTTATTTAGGAGCAGCCATCCAACCTCAATATTTTTGGAATATATCCGAACAAGAAGATATCTTATTTACCCCCATAATAAGTAGTGATAAAGGATTAATCTATGGCGGAGCATATAACCGTTACTTTACCAAAGGACATTTATCAGCTACTGGTAGCTATCTACACGATTCAGACAATAAGGAAGATAGAGGTAATCTATTTGTTTATGGACGCTATGAAATAAATGATTATTGGGTTGCTGACACAGATATAAATTATGCATCAGATAGTGCTTATCTAAAAGACTTATCTTTGCCACAAAATGATGACACTTGGTTAACTTCAAGAGGAAGTTTACAAGGTTTCGATAATCGCAATTATGCCGCATTAGAAGCATATTATTACAAAATATTAAGTTATGACTTGCGCTATGCCAATCGCCCCATTGCCATACCTTTATTTCAATACGAAAACATTAGTGACCCAACTCGTCTTGGTGCTTATAATAAAAACGCCATCAGCTTTGCATCGGTTAAACATGAAGAAGACAACTCCAGCCAACGTTTAACCATGATAAATTCGTGGAACTTACCATATACCAGTCCATATGGTGAAAAATACAAACTTGTAGCATCCCTAAAGTCAGATTTATATTACATAAATGACTATCATTACAACCCTCTCAACAATCACGATATCTATGACGGAACTGTCGGAAGAATATTTCCCCAAGTAGGTTTAGAATGGCGTCTACCATTTATCAAGGCAACAGAAGAAAGTCAACACATTGTAGAGCCGATAATTATAGCAGCAATAGCACCTAATCAAAGCAACAAAAACGATCAAATACCAAACGAAGACAGTCAGGATATTGAGTTAACTGATATTAACATTTTAAACCTTGATCGTTACTCTGGATATGATCGTAATGATACCGGAAGTCGCATCAGTTATGGATTAAATTGGAGTTCATACAACAACATTTGGGGAAGAACATCTGCGCTCATTGCTCAAAGTTATGAATTTGACAAGGATGAAAGTTTTGCAACAGATGATGGTCAAACAGGCAATCTCACAGATTATGTTGGAAGAATTTATGCTTCACCAAACGAATATTTTGATCTTAACTATCGTTTCAAATTAGATGAAAAAAATCTTGATATAACCTATAGTGAATTATCAACACAAATAGGATCTCAAATTCTTAAACTTTATTTATCATATATATTTTTCCAAGAAAATCGCTATACTGGGACATACAACGGAGAAAGAGAAGAGCTCTACACCTCCCTTTCTGCAAGTTTGACTAGAAACTGGTCCGTAAGCATTTACAATCGTCAAGACCTTGCCAAAGATGGTGGCTCTTTAGAAAAAGGAGCCTACATCACTTATGAAGATGAGTGCACAAAAGTTATATTTAATATTGAAAAAGACAACTCAAATGACCCTGAATATGAAAGCGATTTCTCTTTTGGAATAACCTTCTTCCTCAAAACACTTGGTGGAATTGGAACTAAATAACATCAATAAAGGAAAAAAAATGAAAAAACTTCTTTTAATATTAATATTTTTCATAACATCATTACCTCTTCAAGCTACTCCATATAAAATAATTGCCCTTGTAAATGGAGAAATTATTTCTAGTGAAGATATTCAAAACAGAATAAACCTATTTTTAATGAACACGGGCATTCCTTTCAATCAACAAACACAGGGGATGATTCTACAAAAAGTCCTAAACAATACCATTGATGAAAAACTAAAAACACAAGAGGCTGCCAAAGAAGGAATTGAGCTTAGCTCTGAAGAATTAGATACACAAATTAAACAATACGAAAAAAGCCAGCAAATTCCTTTAGGTCAGTTGAACGCTATATTAAAAAAGGCAAATATCAATCCTCAGGTTTTTTCAGAGCAATTAAAAGCGGATTCTTTATGGCTACGCTTAATTCGCAAAAAATATTATACTGAAGGATCTGTAACTCAAAAAGAAATAAACGAAGCTTTAGAAGAAGCAAAAAAAGATTTAAACACGCCAAAATATTTAGTTTCAGAAATATTTATAAAAAAAGAAAACGCAAAAAATCTTTCACAATTAGTCGCCAATCTTAGAGCAGATAATCGTTTTGAACTATACGCCATGCAATTTTCAGACAGCCCTTCTGCCGCCAATGGTGGAAATTTAGGCTGGATAAACACCGGAAAATTACCGTCTGTTTTAGAAACAAACTTAAAAAAAATGAAACCTGGGCAAATAAGCGAGCCTATTTGGCTTGGCGATGGCTACTATATTCTTAAACTCCAACAAACATTTAACCCTCAAAAAGATAAAGCCCATATTCCGTCAAATAATAATATAAAAGCATTACTAGAAAATCAAAAGATGGAAACTCTATCAAAAAAACTACTTCAAAATTTACGCCAAAAAGCCATCATAGAAATAAGGAATTAATATGGAAAACCTTATTACCAAAATACAATCTCTCCCTTCTTTGCGTATAACTGTTGATGTACATCAACTTATGGCAGATAAATCTCTTGGGCAAAACTTTTTGTTAGATCAAAACATTACCGATAAAATCATCAGATCATCTTTAGAAAAACAACATCTTTCAAGCTTTTGCGGAGAAAAAATTTATGAAATAGGTCCAGGTCCCGGAGGACTCACTAGAGCAATATTAAAAGCTAATCCCACACAGTTAACGGTTATAGAAATGGATAATCGTTGCATTAATATTATGGAAGAATTAAAAGCAAAAACTGGTGATATTCTGCATATAATCAAAGGCGATGCTTTAGAATATAATTTTGAGATATCCAATCACATAATATCCAATCTACCCTACAATATTTCTGTGCCTTTACTCATAAAATGGCTGTATCAAATAAACAACTTTAAAAGTATGACTCTTATGTTTCAAAAAGAAGTGGCCGATAGAATTATGGCATCAACTCACAACAAACATTATGGAAGGCTCTCAATATTAGCGCAATTACAATGCAAAATAACTAAATTAATGGATTTACCTCCCGAATGTTTTGTTCCTGCTCCCAAAATTTGGTCAAGTGTTCTACTATTTCAGCCCCTAAGCACAACTTTAAAACTCGAGCAAATAAAAAAGATAGAAAGAATTTCAGCACAAACTTTCTCAGCTCGTCGCAAAATGATACGGCAAAGCTTAAAATCCTTTTCCAATTTAAATAAAGTTTGTGAAGATTTAGAAATTCTGCCAACCTCACGCCCCGAAGAATTAACACCTAAACAATTTTTATCTTTATCAGAAAACCTCATTAATTAAAAAACGACAATAACCAATTCAAGTTTCGTTCATTTAATTGATTTACAAGTCGCTGATAAATAAATATACCATCCCAGCCTTTAGAGTTAAATGCAAGCATTGATCCTATTGCCCATAAATTTGCCGAAGGCAAAAACATAACACAAAATTTATATGACACTTTAGGCAAATCGGTCTGTTTCTCATTAATTTGCGCCCCCACCGCATCAAGATGATAACCAATAAAATATCCCAAAATAACACTTAACAACAAATTATACGGAGCAAAACGCATATAAACCGTTATCGTCAACAAATAAATCACCGCAAATAAAGGAAAAAAGTATGGCGCAATTATAATCAACCAGTTACCCTTTCCTTCAAAAGACATTGCTCCTCCAGAATTATCCGTTTCAACCCTCATTCCTGTCACTTTATGAAAAGTAATCAACGCAAAAAAAGCATGAGTCATTTCGTGAATAACGATTTGCATGTTTGCTCTCATAGAAGAATCCATCATCCCCCTTGCAATAAAAAACAAAAAGAATCCTCCAACTAAAGCAGCGCAACGCAAAGAAAAAATATGAAAAAAAGAGAACGATTGCACATAAGCAGGAAAAGAAAACAACATAAACAAAGCAACTGGCCATTTAAAAATATCAACAATACGATCTATTAAACCGCTCATATCATAACCTCATTCATTTGCAACATTTCAAAAATTACTTTTTATTGTATCCTATATTAATATTTCTTCAACATTTGTGTTTTATAGTATGTTCATAAACTGCAATAAGTTTATCGGGTTGTCTGAAATGCTTCCCCAAAAAAACAATTTAGACAACCCGTAACACCAAATAATAAGGAAGTCGCCATGGAGAATGAAGAATTTGCATCCTATGATTTTTTGATTAATGAAGAAGATGAAGTAATGTTACTCCTGTATGCAAGAGAAAACAGCCCTCAAAATCCAAGCATTCGTATAGATAATGAAAACAGAAGTGCATTTCTGCATCGCACCCCAGATGATACTATAACACTTAGCGACATTCCTGAAGAAGCTCTCGACAGCCTTGCTGAAACAGACAAACTTTTAGTTTGTGAGTTGAGTGCTGAAGAAAACGAAAAAGACACTCAGATAGTTTATGCTTATGAGGCTGAAGTAACAGACTAAAAAACAACCACCTCAAAGAGGCAAAGAAAAAAGCCAACTAAGTCATTTCGTCATTAGGCGTAAGTAATTAGTGATTAGAGCGGGGCTTGGGAAACTAAGCCCCTTTTTTAATGTTCTGAACAATTACATTTTCCTGTTGATAAGATTATATAATAGTAGAACTATCATCTTAGAATGATT
>JAZNVJ010000138.1:0-2677 GCA_045592765.1 Alphaproteobacteria bacterium
AAAATTTAACAAAAAAGCACCCTTAATCAAATTTTGTTAATTTTGTCTATTGCATATATCACAAAATTATAGTATAATCCCGTTATAAAAAATATTATTAACTTTATTAATTTATTATGAAACAAAGAATTATAGCACTGCTGGACCAAAGTGGTTACAAGTGCAACGCAGAAATAAGGATGCTCATATCCAACAAAGTAGAAAACAAGTTCTACCCAGATAGGTTTAAACCTACACTAAAGGAATGGGCAAATGTAATTGAGTATGCGATCGAGGTCGGTGGAGCTACTCACGGCACCAGCTACCAATATCGCAATGCCCAAGGAGGAGTTTCCGAAGCCAAGGTATATGACCTTTACAAAATTCCGGAAGGTCTGGTAAATCCGATGTTGGTATGTTTTTCAGGATACGTTCCTGCAGCATTCTATGCTTTGGAGGCATACAGAGCATATAAGGTAAAATACGGGGTAGAACTTCCGATATTTACTACCGGGAAAGGCGGCAACAAAGGCCTTTTTGAAAAGGTCTTTAATGAAGAAGAAGGCTTTATGGTTGACACTGAGGCGGAGATGTACATGAGAATCATGGAACAATTCCTCGATTCTGATACCGTACGCCAGAATCAGCGTGCCGTTGCTGACATGGACACTAAAAGAAACTTTAGCGAAATGTATCAGTTGGCAAAAGCAAAGGGCTGGAGTGAGATAACTCTCATTCTCTGCTCCGGACAACCTTGGTACACCAAGCGGTTACTTGCAGAGGGAATGCTTGAATACGGCAAACCGGAATATTCCGATGTAAAGGTAAATCTCGTGGTTTTAGATTGCCCTCTTACCGTCGGAATGAGCATACCTGATGGCATGGTAAGCGAAGTGATGCTCGGCTACATTGCTGCATCTATAGGTCCTCTTACAAAAGACACGACCTCGTTGGTAATCAATGACCCTGATTTCTCAAAGGAGCGTTACCTGCTCCCTGGAGTAGCTGAAGCAGATTGGTCCGTGTTTGAAGAGCTTATCACTCACTACTCAAACATGGGGTGGCCAAACTACCAAGAACTTCTCTATGATGTTGACCACAAAACAGCTGTGTACAACATCATTATGGCAGACCTTCGTGCTCGTTTCTCTTTCAACAAAGAGGTTTACGAGAGCGGAATTAGAGCCGAAATCCACCTTTACAGGAGATTTCTTGACACGTGTGGAGAAAGAGATGCCTACTTTCCAAGGCAGGTAGCTCTTACACTAAGGTGGCGTGATGATCGTGGAAATCGCGACGAGTATGTAAAACTACCTTACCTCCAATCCAAAGTAGACAACTTCTACAGTGAGTGGAGCAGAGATTACAGCGACACCGAAAAATTCTAATAAAAAACCGAGCTCACTCAGCTCGGTTTTTTATTACTTTTGTAAAAACTCCGGTAGTTTTTTCAATTTTGAGGCTCCGGCTGCGTGCATATGACCTCCTCCGCCCAAAGATGTAGCAATTTTTGACACATCAACCTTATTTTCTTGACTATAAAACGATAAATTCCAAGTGTTATTCTTATTCATATAGAAATTACACATAAAATCATACTCATCTATATTTGGGACAGAATCAAAAAACTCAGAATACCCTTGCGCCATATTTGCACAAATACATTTATATCCCATATATTCGCTCTCAAAAGCCATATTATGTGATAATCTGGTATTGCGATTCTTAACCCAAGATAATATCGCCTCACCTTTAGCAACCATCTCATTAATATCAATTTTTTCATCTAACAATGCATCCCAAGTAGCATCTTGCGGACGATTAACTCCTATTGACTGAAAAGCATATTCAAACGGACGAACTCTCGGATCTCTTAAATCAAATAAGTCATTAAGCCCAAGTAGCACCAAACCTTCAGGCTCTTTTTCCCCAGGATGAAAATATTCCCAAGTAAGCCTCATTGCTGCCAACCCAACTCTGCGCAAACCTTTTATCTCAGAAGCTCCTTTAGATATTGCCTCATTATATTCATTAATCACTGATGCATGATGATCAATCCAAGTGAAATCTTTAGTTTTACTTAGCTCAAACATAAAATCCATTGGCAAAGCTATATCACAAACCACAATTTTATCATGCTTTCTAATCTCATCCAATGGAATTTCCATATCATGATTAAGCCCCAAAAATTCTGTTTGAGGAAACATCCTTCTCACAATCGCTGCCGAACCTTTACCATCATGATCTGCAATATGATACACGCACAACATTATCTTTCTCCTATAATTTGATTCGCATATTATCAAATGCCGGCATTACATTCTCCGGTGTCAAATCGGCAATAGTTTGATAATCGCATTCACTTGCCATATGATTAATAACAACTTTTTCAGGATTTATCAACTGAATATACTCCAAAATCTCTTCCAATCCAGCATGATACTTCTGCCCTTTAGGAGTTGTAAGCGGCATAATCAACAATTTAACTTTATTATTAATAAGATGCTTGATAGTAGATGATGGCAACCATTTAAAATCTGAAACATGCACCACCTCACCATCATTAAACATATATCCGTTCGATATTTCATTATGCCCACAATGCTTCAATGGCATAATTTTAACATCATTAACATAAAATTCATGGTTACATTTAATTTTATGCCCCACCAAACTCGGAGAACTGATAACATTTTTT
>JAZNVJ010000139.1:0-18229 GCA_045592765.1 Alphaproteobacteria bacterium
CAAAAAAGAAACAAGCTGAAGCAGAAGCTAAGGTTTCTCAGTATGAAGCTGAAATTGCATCTTTAGAGAGTCAAATTGCCTCCGCTGAAAGCAAGTTAGCTGATTTGATATCCAAAGCGCAAGAAGATCCGTCAAATGATGCTGCTATCATTGATGCCAACAATGCAAATAATGCTCTTTCGGAATTGAGAAAGCAATTATCTAATGCTAAAAGCAATTTGAATAAAGCAAAATCAGATGTGCAAAAAGCTAAAGATGATTATAACGAAGCTTATATTCGCGAAGCAAAATTAAGAGAGAAAAATAAAAATTAACTCTATTTTCATAAAAAAAAGGTATTCTACAATAGGAGGAATACCTTTTTTATTAGATTGTGCAAAAGCCGATGTTTGGTTGCATTATAAAATCAAATCATTATCATAATAATTCTAATAAGCAGGTATTTGCCTTTTGGCTAAATAAATGAATTTTAGGATGAAACATGCGTGAGGTTATATTAAAAGCAGTTGCCAACCCGCCCAAAATACTTTGGGGGCCTTTCGTGCCTACTATGTTAAACATAGGTGTTCAGTTCCCACTGATGTTTATGTTCGCTGGCACTCTTGATGTTAACCCTCTTATATTTATGATATCTGTTGTGCTTGGGCATATAGTTTGTGTGGCCTATGGTGCAAAAGAGCCTCATATTTCATCGATGATTCAGGCTTATGGGCAATCATCTAAAAAGTCAAACAACCTATATCAAGTAAAGGGGAATAAATTTGCACCCTGATTTTAATTTTTTTGCAGTCTTTGTACAAGGCTTAAGTAGTTTTGAGGTTTTGGTTGCTATTGTAGGATTTATATCGGCAGCCTCATTTGCCGGATTCTGGGCTACCAAATTTGGTCATTATGTGTTGCCTCAGCCAAGAGAGTCTAGAGTTTCTGATTTTTTACCATTTGATAAACTTTTATCAGATGGAATGACGATTCGCTGTTTTAATGGGTCTTTAGCAAGGGTGTTTAGAGTCACAGGCGTTGATTTGGCTTTTGTAACAGAAGAAAAAGTTCTTTCAATGATGGAAGCTAGAAAAGCTTGGATTGATGGAATGTCAGATCTTCAGGTTACTTGTCGAGTTATAACTCTTAGAGAGCGTGTAGCACTTGAAAAAAATGGTGGAGACTTTGGATTGGAATTATTACATTCCATAGATAATGTTTGGAGTTCTAACCTTAGTCGTGTTTATAATAACTCTCACTACATCGTGCTATCTGTGCCAGATAGAGATGAAAATCTTAAGGATCTAAACTATGCGTCTCAGTCATTGATTGCGACATTGAGTGAATATGGTATTACTCCATTATATGAGGGAGAGGGGAGTGATGCAGAGGATAGTCCTTTTTCTCTTTATGCAAAAATATGTAGTCCAATCAATCGCCCTTTACCCAAAGTTAGAGGGGCTAAAGGATATCAACTTAATGGAATGCTTACTTCTGAACATATTCATTTTACTGGCGAAGATGGTCTGATCCGATTCTTTTCTGGCAATAAAGAAAAGTTTGAAATAGCTATGGGGATTCGTTCTTCTGGAGACTATATGGACGAAAGCATGATTAATTCTTTGTTATCAATAGATGCAGAATTAGTATTTTTGCATAATATCCGCCCTATATTTAAGCCTAAAGCTAGAGCTTTGTTGATGCAACAACAAAGAATGGCAACAATGACCAGTTTTTCCGGAGATGTGATTAATCAATATAGTGAAGTTTTAGGCGCTATAGAAGATAGTGACGCTAATCATCAATCTTTGGCTGAATATGCTATGGCTATTTTGTTGCAAGGTGAGAGTAAGGAAGAAATAGATTATGCTGAGAGTGAGGTTCAGAGAATTTGTCGTCTGTTTGGTGTAACTCCAGTTAGAGAAGGTTGGATTGCTCAAGCAACATTTTTCAATCAATTTCCAACCTATGAAGCTTTACCCAGAACTTATAGATACCTATCTAGAGTTGTTGCCACAGCCATATCATTTGACAAACCATCAGAAGGATTTACTAAAAGTGACTGGGGGCCGGGAGCTATTACCGTATTTAGGACAACGTCGGGATCTGCATATCGTTTTCAATTTCATGTTTCCAGTGAAGATTCGGCGGTTGCTCACTGCTGTATTATTGGTCCTACCGGACAAGGTAAAACGACGTTGCTTACATTTTTAGCCGGACAAGCCATGCGTCACCATGATTTGAAGGTTTTCTTTTTTGATCGACATCGAGGTGCAGAAATATTTACACGTGCTGTAAGAGGGGCGTATATCGGTTTTGAAGGCGATGAAAAGAATGTATCATTAAATCCGTTTGATTGTGAAAATACTGCAAACAATCGAGCATTCTTACGCCGTTGGATGCGGGCTATTACTATGGTTGATGATGCTGTTTCTGAAAAAGAGATTGCAAGAGCTGTAACTACCGCATTTGACTATTTACGTCCGGAAGAGCGAATGATGGTTAACTTATATAAAAGCTGTTTTTCACCTACTGGTAATATGCGTAGAGAATTATTTAAATGGATTAATCCAGATCAATATGGTAATATTTTTAATGGTGATACGGATAGCTTAGATCTAAAATCCAAACGATTTATGTCTTTTGATTTTACTCATATTTTTGAAGATGAAACCTTAGCCCCCGCCGTAATTAGTTACATTATGCATCGTATTCAGTCTGAGACAGGTGAAACCGGTGTTCCGTCATTGATTATGATTGACGAGACCGCACCAATGCTTAAGCACCCGATGTTTAGAGATTATTTTGTTATCGGTTTGCAAGAGGGTCGTAAAAAACGTCAAGCATATCTGTGTGCTTTCCAACAGCCAAATATTATTGACCGTTTAGGTGTTGGTGAGGTTATCAGAGGGCAATGTCAAACTGTAATCTTTTTCCGCAATCCGCAAGCAACACCAGAAGATTATGATAACTGGAATCTTACCAATGCAGAAACCGATTTTATTTTTGGTCGTAGTTATCGTGATTTCCCGTATGCTATTTTGCTTTCTCGTCCGGCAACCGGTGAGTCAGTAATTTTAGATGTTGATTTAAGCGGTTTAGGACCATACTTGAAATTATATAATTCTGGTCGTAAAAATGTGTTGTTGGTTGAGGAACTAATAAAAGAATATGGCGAAGAAAACTTTGTTACAAAATATTTAAATATTTAATATTTTGTAGTAATTTTATTTATTTGCAATGCTTGATATGCTATAATTATAGAATAATCTGGCAAGGAGGTAACAATGAGCAACAAAATAAAATCATATATTTGGGGCATTTTGTTTGCCACGATTATAATTAGTTTATCGCCCTCAAAAGCTTATGCATTTGTTACATTAGCTATAGATCCTAAATCCATAATACTTAATATAAAAAATTATTTTACTAAGGTTATGGAGAGTGAAACAGTTGTCAAAACCATTAAGACTGTAAAAAAAACTAGTGCTGCAATTGGTACTGCAAAAAAAACAGTTACAGAATATGTTACTGAGAATAAAAAGAAAATTGAAGCACAAATAGAGATGATAAAACAATATAAGGAGCAAGCTGAATTATACAAAGCACAGTATGATGAATATCGAGCCAAAATAGATGAAGGTATTGCTACAGCTAAAAAATATAAAGAAGATATTGAAAACACTATAGATACAGCCAAGTCAACAGTAGAAACCGTAAAAGATACTATTAATAATGCACCGGAGTTGCTTGGAGATATTAAAGAACAGGTAAAATCACAAATAGATGATAAATTATCCGATGTTACAGATAAAATAGAAGGGGCTTTGCCAAAAGAAATCGCCGATAAAGCAAAAGATCTAGTTCCAGAAACTTTATCTGGTGATGTTCAAGATAATATAATGAATAATAAACAACCATCTGCATCTGCCGACAATGACTTGTCAACAGAAAGCTTGCCACAAGGAGCTGAAATATCAACTTCTTCAAGAACAAGTTTTGTTGGCGATTCAAACCCCTCAAACTCAGATAGCGCAAAAGGTTCATCAAGTGAAAACAATGTATCAGATGGCTTACCTCAGCTTAACAATCAGGCAACAACTTCATTTAATGGAGATACTTCTGATATAAATAATGATAATAGTGAAAATAATTTACCTTCAATAGGCGATAATTCATTAAATAACACTACTTCTCAATCTTTTGCTACTTCATCAAATACAGAAAATAATGCGCCAACATCTACAAGAAAAGCGTTTGTTGGCGATTCAAAAGCATCAGGTCTAGAAGTATCAGATTCGCAAGTAAGTAATAGTACATCAGTGTCATCGCTAAATAGTACAGCACCTTTAAATACTTCAGAAGTTAGAGGTTCATTAGAAAGCATAAATCAATCAAGCGGAACACTAAGTTCAAGCGCTAAATTGCTTCAAGAAACACCAAGCAATACTCAATCAGCTACATCATCAAAAGCATCTTCATCGCTTAAAAGCGTATCATCAACAAGTAGTTCTTCTGAGGTTAAGAGTATAAAACAATCAAGCGGAACACTAAGTTCAAGCGCTAAATTGCTTCAAGAAACACCAAGCAATGTTCAATCAGTTACATCATCAAAAGCATTGACTCCAATTCAATCGTCACCATCAATAAATGATTCATCAAAAGCAATTCAGTTAAATCAATCCAATAATTCCAATGATTCAATTGTCATTCTCAAATCATCATCTTCAACCAACATTCAAGAAGGCAATAAGAATAGTCTACAAAAGTCATCAACTACGTCAACACGTAAAGCATTTACGACCTCATCCGTTAGTCGTTCAGACAATATGGCATTTGCAATGGCATTAAGTTTACCAGATAATGGTACAAATGTTAATGGTACACTAATTGTCCCACAAGCTATGGCTTTATCTTGTGGAATTAGTTCATCAACAGCTTTAGAAAAAGATATAGTTGATAGTTGTCTTGTTTGGCTTAATGAAGAGCGTAAAAAGGCTCAAGTTGACAGCCCTTATAATGCGCCAGATGTATTTAATCAAATTAACAGTACATATGCTGCCGCCATTATGGCAGAATCATACAAGGCTCTTAATGATGCAGAATATTTTGAAGAAAATTTTGTTGAACCAATTGAGTTTGCGCCAGATAATAATATTCAGGATGCTTATGCTAATATTATAGAATTAAATAAAAATATAGATATTCAAATGAACAATCTTCTTAAGATTAAAAGCACCATATTGGCAGCAAAAACCATAGAGAGCTACTATAATTATGGTTTTATTAATTATGAAGACCCGGAAATTATTGTTGCCGATAATATAGGAAAAGATAATGGAACCGGAGCAGATAATGTTTTTAAGATTCCTCAACAGATGGCGCTTACTTGTGGGCTAGATAGCGAAACTGTAAAAGATGTGACTTTAGTAGACGAGTGTTTTAATACATTGGCAAATATCACGGAGCCTGACGGTTTTTATTTAATAAGAGACATAATTTTACATCAGACTAATAAACAAGCGCTGGAATTAGCCTTAAAAATTAAGTCAGAAGCAGGGGATTTTGAAGACAAGCAAGCTGAAGTCTTAAAGGATGAAAGTATGGGACAGCCAGAAAGTCCTGCAGTCATTGGTACAGAAGGAGAGGATGAGGGAGCAAATATTAGTGCAGCTCAAGAAAAAAACGCTAAATTAGCAGCTTTGAGTGCCAACAATATCCTTACATTATTAGATGTATATTCCATGCAAATGGCATTAGACGTGCTAATAAATTTTTATACTTATGATGCTCCAAATAGGAAAAAAGCAGAATCATAAATTATGGGTGAGATGATGGTGCAAAGACAATTAACATTTTTAAGCTTTTTTACCTCAGTATTTTTTGGGGTAGATATTTGTTTTGCATCTTTTGATGCCATTGGATCTGCTATAGATACTGCAAACGGAATGGTTGAGAATGTAAGTGCTACAATAGAGAATACAACATCACAATTTAATAATATGATTACAAGTAAAACAGGTAGTAGCGTTGATGTTAATTTAGATAGCAAAAAACTTGAAAGGATTAATAAAAGAAAAGAAAGACTAAAAAGACTTCAACAGAAATATCAAAAACTACAAGCATTGTATAAAAAAGGTATGGACATCAAAGCAGATAAAGAAAAAAAACTAGCCGATTTAAAAGAAAAAATAACCGAAGCGCGTCAAGAATATGAAAACAGATTAGCTGAGTTTATGAAGAAAAAAGATGATATTGTTAATACTATAGAAACAGCTAAAGAAGAAACCACTAATGCTATAGATAAAGCAAAAGAGCAGATAAATAATGCTCAAAATACGATAGAAGATATTAAAACTCAAGCATCAGAAATTAACAATACAATAGCTGATGGCGGTCAAATTATTAAAGATAAAGCTAACAGTACAATAAGTAGCTTAGGCAATAATATTTCACAAGTAAGTTTTATCAATAATTCTCAAAGTGTAACAAATAACTTTACAACCACCCCAATTACTCCTGTAGCGATTCAAGAGGCAGCTTATAATCAACAATTGACTCCAACTCAAACAATTATAAGTGCAACAAATGCTCAATTAATGACCAGTGATCTTAGTGTAGAAGAAGTCGAAAATCTTATTTTAACAACAGACACCCAAATTATCGAAACTCCTTCGGGGTTTGCAGATATTAATATTGCTGAGCAAATAAAATCATTAAATAATTCAAGAAGGAAAGCTGTTATAGACGATGATAAAGCATCTGCTTCAAGCCAGTTAACAGATGCGATGCCTTCGATTAATAGTAGTCGTTCGGTATTTACGGAAAGTGCAGATATCACTAATCAATTGTTTGATGAAGCTATTGAGCAACCTCAATATCAAAATAATAAATTAAATTTGAGTGGTTCAGATACTAAGATTGTCGAAACTTCTTCAGTGGTTAATAATGCAAATAAAACACTCCAATCAAGCTCTTCTAATCGCAAGTTAATTATAGACGATAGCAATCTATCTGCATCTAAGCAATTAATTAATAATGATTCTCAAACTGAAAGAGGGTCTTTAGCTTTAACCAAAGGAGGGGATACTAACGGAGAGGTATCTAATAAATCTATAGATATCCTTAAGAATCAAGAAGATAAGCCCATTTTACATAATAAGGAGATAAGAAATGAATAGATTATTGTTCTTATTATCAGTTTTTGTTTCATTAAGTATTTCAGGTTTTGTATCTGCAGTAGATATTCCATCATATATTGAAGATGCTCAAAAAGTAAATGAAAATATAGAAATTATTTTGCAAAACAATGAATCTCGTTCAGATGACACACAAAGCGCTATAAATAGTAGCGAAGAACGAAAAGCCCTTTTGCGAGAATATAGCTCTCGCCTTTATGCTGATGCTCTTGCTATAAGGGCTCAAATTGTTGGTACCGAAAAATTTGCATCTTCATCATTAAATATTGGAGATAGTGGAAATCAGGTTTTAGATGAACTTAGCGGACAAATGGGCGATGAACTCGGAGGAATTATTAGTGGATTAGGGAAAACTCTTTTAAGTAAATTAGAATCTAAGAATAAAACATCTGTTCTTCAAAATGAGCTTAAAGAGCCTAATAAAAATATTGCTTTGCGTTTAAAGCAGATAGTCGAGTTAGAAACCGCAATTGCCAATTTGCAAGCAACTAAGATGTTGCATGCTATAGATTATAGTACAGATAAGGGGAAACAATAAAATGCATAAATTTATTTGTACATTTAGCATCTGCTTATCATTGCTTTTAGTTGATTTTTTTTCACCTAAAACAGCAAATGCTTTCTTTTTCAAATCAGATATTGAGCAAGCTGTTTCAAAAATAACCTCATGGGTTCAAACCATGAAAGAAAAGTGTCAAGAGATAATTGAGGGGGTTCAATCATCTCAGTTCGGACAATTTGTAGGCAAAGGAATGGAAAATGCCAAAAAAGGCATAACTTTTGCTAGTTATGGTGATTTTCAAAAATTAAAGGGAGAGGTTTTATCAAGTGCTAGTGAGAAATATGGTGATTTTCAAAAGGTTTTATCAAGCGATGAGGCTAAATCTGTGGAACTGCCTACACAGATAGCTCTAAAAACTAAAGAAATTAATACTTTAAAAGAAGAAAAGTTAACCAAACAGGAAGAAGTTAATGCTGAAATAGATTTGTTAAAAGAGCAAACCAACGCAAAAATTAAGTTGGTACAAACAAATTTAAGTAATATTGAAACAAAAAGCTCTGAGACATCTAATGAAGATAAATTAGCTATAGAAATTGAAAATATAAATAACAATTATGCAACAGAAGAAGGTCTTTTAAAAGATGAGTATAACGCCATAGAGGATGAATATACTGAAAAAATTGATGCTTTGGTTGAAGAAATAAACGAATTGAGTGAAAGATTGGCCGAATTAGGAAAAGGATTTTTTGATAAGCAAAAAGAGAAAAAAGAAAAAAAGTCAACAGAAGAAGCATTGAATAAAACTTATGAGGAATATACTACTCAAAGCAGTTCTGTCAGCATTAAAGATGAGGAAAAAATAAGGAAAAAAAGGCAGAAAGGCATTAAAGAAAAAAACACATCTATTATTGTTGAAACAGCAAATAAACGAGGTGAAATTTTTGATGCTAAAGACAGAATTGATAAAAAAGAACGCTTATCAAGTACCCAACCGGGTGAAGCAGATAGATCAGTGGTTATTAGCCAAGTGCTAGGGGAGCAAATAAATGCTTTGCGCAAACTTGTTGAAATATCAATTGCAGATCTTGAAACGCAAACGACAATGGAAATAGGTTTGTGGCAAGAAGTAACTATTCCTAAAATGCCGGAAAAGTTTAGCTTGTGTGATTATGCTGATAAAGACAGGGTTGGATATAAAAGCACCTTTGATCTTGATAAGATAAAACAAATGAAGAATCAAGTTGAAGAAAAGATAGATCAAGGTAAAAATTTGATAGACCAAGGTAAGGAGTTAATAGAACAAGGTAAGGAATTTGCAGATGAATTTGAAGAAACAGCAACTTCAATTATGAATGATGTACAAACAGGGTTAGATAATCAGAGTACCACAAGTTTAAGGAGTATGTTCTGATGTGTAAAAAAATAAATAAAATAATATTGTTTTTATTGGTATTTTCTTTTTTAGGAAATGTCGCTAAAGCATTTGGCCCAGCTTGTCCTCCCATACCATTTTGTCCGATGCCAGATTTTATTAATGAGTCAGGGTCGATTTTGCAAAGTGTAGCAAGTTTGAGTAATAATGCTCAAAAAACCATAACCAGCACATCAGATGCCGCCAATAATTTAAGAGCCGCTGTACAATCTGTTTTTTCAGGAGAACTCTCAACCTTAATTGATAATTCTGAAAATTCATCAGGGCAACGAGCAATAGTCAACTGCGTTTATGATAACCAAGAATACAAAAATGATGATGCTGAAGATGTTCATAGTTTGATAACACACTTGTTTTTACAATATCCTAGCAAAGATGAAATAGCAATGCGTGCATATCGAGAAAATCGCAAGAAATTTTATTATGATTCAGTTATCGAAATTAACACAGCTTTGCGAGAACTTAAGGCTGAAATGGATATTACCAATCAACAGATTGATGAAACTATAGCCTGTATTACTACAGATGGAAGTAAATGCGGAGTTGGAAAGGCAGAAGCCAATACAGATGCTCTTTTTATTGAAGGAAAAGCATACGAAGCGATAGAAAATTTATATACAATGTTATTGAAAATAACTGCTTTGAAAGCGCAATTTGTTGCTGTTAAATCAATTAATGATTTAGAGCCTGCAGATTATGTTGAAGGTATCTCCGAACAAGTAGAAGGTCCAATGGGAGAAGGAGAAGAAGAAACATCCAGTAGCGATAAACAAGCATTTATTATGGAAAGCTCGTTTTCTCGAGGTGATATTATAAGCTTTGCTCAGATAGGGCTTAGTTCATCTGATAGCATGGTTACTACATCATTGTCGCAAGTCGAAGCAGCAACAGTTGTTTCTGCGGATAAGGGACAGCGAATGATTGGTAGTGTTATGTTTAATCTTACAACCAAGCCCGAACAACAACACGCATATGTAGATGCCGAAGAAAAAATGGCAGAGCTTGAAAATTTGGAGCCTTTGACTAATAAGGTAAATACAGCAAAAGAAGTGCATAATTTAATCAATAGTTTACCATCTTATAAAAATGCAGCTCAAGGAGTTGAAGATGCAAAAAAAGATTATGAAAAAGCTGTAGAAGATCTTAGAATTTCGGATGCTTGTGCACGAGCCTATATCGGTAGACATTTTTCTAACCCAGATGAGGTTTGGAGCGGTGGAAGCCAGAATTTAACAAATTATGATGACAGGGGAGGAATCTCTGGATGGGCTATACAGGCTTATTCTGCAGCTAAGGCTGTACAAGCCAATGATATTGAAGATGAAGAAATAGAAACCATTGATATTGATTATGAAAATGATATTACTGAAACAGAAGAATGGAACGTCGATAGAGATCGAGATTTGCTTGATAAAAAAACTAAGGGGTTAAATAATAAATCAAAAGAAGAAAAAATGGGAGAAGAACAGCGTCAGGCGAATATGCTATCTTGGCAAATTGGGGCAGAGGCTTCAAAGATGTTGTCCGCAACCCCGCATCAATGGGGAAAGGTCATTTCAGCAAATGCTTTTCCGATATGGCAAGATGTTAAGGGTTTTTACAATCAATATTTGAACAAAAAATACAGCAACATAAAGTCATATCTTAAATCTTTTAGTAACATAGATGTTCTTTCTGTTGTAGCAGATAAATTAAGTGGCAACACTGGAGAGTTAAATAGTGAAAGTACCGATATTATAAATACGGAACTTAATAATAGCTTGTTAAAAGTGGACGAAGCTCTACGTCAGACATTGGATAAACAAAATAGCGAATACAAAACATCCTTAGGAATAATAGAACAAAAAAGAATTGCATTAGCTAAAAAGTTAGAAAATTTAGGTAATGAGTTAAAGGCTAATGTTGACAATCTTTCAGATATGAGAGAGCAATCTCAAGCAAAGGCCGGAGAAGATATGATTGCGGAAGTTACTCATATTGACGACTTTCCAGCAAGCATAAATGATGAAATTCCAGAAAGTAGACCCTTACCTAAAGTTAAAGAATTAGGCGAGTTAAAAACTCAGTTTAAAGGGCAAACCATATTAACTAAAGATAACAGCGAATTTAAAAGCCTTGAAAGCATTGTTAATAGGCAAAAACAAGAAATTATTGATTTAGAAAAAGAACTAAGCATTGTTGATGAAGAGCTAGCTTCATATCAAGATATTATGCAAAGTGGAGATTCAGATGTTTATGAGCAAACAAAAGAGCTCAAGCTAGATTTGCAAGATAAAGCAGCCGAGTTAATGATCAAATCAAACCAAGAAAGAGAAAAAAACATAAAAAGCGTTTTACTGCCATTATTAGAGCAAAAAATTGAAGAAGATCCAACATTAACGATAACAGCAGAAAAAGCTTATAAAAATATGCTATCCGCTGCAGAAAAAGCACTAAGTGGATTGTATGATCAAGTAGATGCTAGAGTAGATGCTGCTTATAATCAAATTATGGCTTTAGATGATGAAATATATAATTCTATTAATCATAGCAAAATAGTGGAAATTCATCAAGGAATGATTGATGATATAAAAGCAATGAGTATAACTGTAGATGCAGGTTTGTTGCCTGCAGTTAGTGGTATAGAGTTATATGCTAAACTACTTACAGCAGATTCTTCTCCCGAGTTAGAAGATTATTTTGTTGGTAATCCGGCAAAAGGACGAGATATAAAGGCTCCCAAAGCTATTTTTGAGCAAAACCTACCTCCGGTTAGGGAAATATTTCATTTCGATAATTCAGATTTTCAACAGGTAAAAGCTTTTTCTGCAAAAAAGAAAAAAACATCAACCATATTGAAGGAAGATTTCTTAAATATGGGTGGGGATATACCATTAGTTTGGAGGTATATGCTTCGTCAACCTGCTTTTGTAGAAACAGATATTGACTTAGCAACCATATTGGACAACGGATGTCCTCAATTAGCTTTTTTCCGTCATGGAAATATGCCATGCAAAGTAAGAGACAGTAATGTTATTTTAGACATGAACGATAAAGGTGAGTTTGTTAAAGTAACTGACACTTCTTTAGTTATTAATGCTGCAGCGCCATGCCCTCAACTTGTGATGAGGAAAAATAAAATAAAACACGTCTCAAGAAATGTTAATATAGACACTAAGATGTTTGATAACAGTGATGGTAAAGAATGTGTTTATAGTGAGCTAGGTACGTTGTTTGCTGCTGATGAAAAAAATAATATATATTTTCGTCAACCTATATTTGATGCGTATTTTGCTATTTGGTATGAAAATAGTGATGACAATAAAAAAGTTTCAGACAAAGAAAATCAGGAATTAGCTGCGGTTGAGCTTGCTCCTTATTCGCGAAATCAAATTGGTGATTTTTTGGTATATGCAGAAGGAGAACAATCAATGCGTAAACAACAAGAAGAAGTCCAAGCAAATTATGCTGGAATGTTACAGCGTTTAACTAATATTTTGAGCGAGTATGGTTATGAAATTTCAGAAAATTTAAATATGGCAAAAGATAATGACTATGAGCTAGTAAGAAAAGAGCTAAAAAATATAAAACACAAGCTAATTGCTGAGGCAATAGAAATGTCTAAAGGTATAAAAATAGAAAACAACAGTGTTGTTGAAGAAAGATTGCGAGCATTGGAAAGTATTATTGAGGCAATACAGAAAGATGTAGATGAGCAAGTTGTTGTTGGGGATGGTGTGGATGAAGAAAATGACCTTGACGAGAGAATAAAAACGGCTAAAGTAAATCGTGAAGCTAGCAGTAAATATGAAAATAGTATTAGCCAATCAGAAGATGCTTCTGGAGCAGATTCTCCATATTGCGCATTATATTAGTTTTAGAGGTCTAAGATGGCAAAGCAGATAGAAAGTGGTACAAAAATTAAAGCAATTGAAGGTGTAAGTGAAAATACATCACCGGAATTTTTGTCTGAGTTGGAGCAAGAAAAACATGGGTTTAGACTGATTTATTATCAATGGTTAGCAAGATTTTTTATCGTCACAGCCACCTTTTCAATGTTAGGACTTATAAGCACCTCTTTAGCTTTATTTCGCCTTGCGCCGATGGTTACTGTGGAGCCGTTTTTAATTATCAATCAAGATTCATCAGAAGATATAGTTAGAGAAGAGCCTTTAACTTTAAATATGTCGTCAAAGAATCAAATGATGGAGATGTTTATTCGTCAATATATTATTTTGCGTAATACTCTTATTAATGATCCTAGAGAAATGAGGAGTAGGTGGTTCCCAGGCGGCATGGTAAATTATTTATCGTCATTAGAAGTTTTTGCTCCGTTTTTTGATGAGGTATCTAAAAATTGGAAGTCTCAATTTAATACTGCGATGTCTAAAGAGGTCGAAATTATATCAGTTGTGCGTCAAGGTGGAAATAAGAGCCCTGTTTGGAAAGTTGATTTTAAAACCTACGAACTTTATAATGATTCTATAGGAAGTGTGTCAACTAAAAAGGAATCAACTTTGCGAATAAGATATTGGACTGCATCTGTAACAGCATATTTCATAAAAGAAAGAATGTTTATCGGACGACGCCTCATTAATCCATTAGGATTCACTGTGTCTAGATATTTACAAACTGAAGTCGAAATATTCTAATTTGTTGATAACTACAATTAAGCAGTTAGACATTTAAACTAAAAGAGTATAACTTTATAATATCTGAACTAGTAAATATGTTCTAAAAGAGAGGTTTACTTTGATTAAATTTTGTTCTAAGCTATTGATATTGTTTGCGTTATTTGTTGTGTCTGGTTGTTTTGGGAGTTATTATGAGCCTGAGCCTGTAGGTATTGGTCGTGGTAGTAATGAATTGAAGTTGTCTCCTTGTGCGTGTATGGAGATTGATTTGCCTAAAAATTTGCCAGATTGGTTTGTTGCAATAATATAACCTGAGAGTGTTTTATGGTAGAGCAAGTGACATCTTCAGTGATTAATCGTAAAATGATTGGGCGTCAAAGATCGGGAGCTTCTCGTTCATCGGACAGCTCAAATTTATTTGTGGCTAATGTTGGCGAAAAAAGATATTTATGGACGGCTCGTGCTTTTGCGATTATTACTGCTCTTAGTGTGTGCTGTAATATTGTGTTGATACTTGCTATTTTTCAGGTTCTTCCGCTTTATCGAGTGGAGCCGTTTTTGCTTACATTTCAAGATCGTTCGGAGCAAGTTTATAATATTCAACCAATAAAAGGAGAGTTGCGTAGCCAACAGGCTATAACAGAGGTTTTTGTTAGGGAGTATGTGCTTCTTCGTAGCTCTTTTAGTCGCAATATTGCGGAAATGGAAGCCAGATGGGGCGCTGAAGGTCCAATTAAAGAGATGTCAAGCCCTAGGGTTTATGATGATTTTACCCGTAATACCGCTCAAAAGGCTTTAGGAATAATTCGTAATAGAGGACTTTCTAGAGAAGTTAAGATTTTATCTGTAAATGAGTTAACAAGAGGGATATGGCAAGTTGAATATGAAACTAGAGATATGTACCCGGAATCTGTTCAGCCGGAGATTAACTATTGGACTGCGGCGCTAAATGTTGGTTATCGTCGCAAAACAGTGAAATATGGGGATAGATTAAAAAATCCGGTTGGGTTTACTGTTGAGCGGTATTCGCTAACCTTTAATAAAGTGGAGTAGTCTAAAGGTGTTTTTAAAGTTAGGTAAAAAAATATTTTGTTTATTGTTTATCATTTTTGGGGTTCCTTTTGTAGTACATGCTCAAGTTGATAGGCAGATTATGGATACAAGTGCTGAACAAGCTCAGGGTAATTATACGCCTATGAATATGGGTTATATGGGGTTTAATTCTTTGGGAATGACACAGGCTGCTTGGCTTGATCCAATGCAAAATCTTGGCGAAGGTCAGAGTAAACCAGCATACTCTCGTTATTATTGGACGCCTGATTTGGTTTTACCGATTCGTGTTAGAGAAGGAATGATTACTTTAGTCAATTTTCCTGAGTGGGAAATGGTTGAAGATATATTTATCGGTGATAGCGCAACATTTGATGGTCAGATATCTAGCCCCAATTCTTTAATGCTTTATCCTCGTAAAGGTGCTAATGTTGGTGTTGATACCAACATAATTGTTTTTGGGCGCTCGGGTAATCGTTATGTTTTTTATGTTCGTAGTGAGGGGGTTAATACTGAACGTTTAACCAATTCTATAATTGATATTGATGTTATAAATGCGCCAGATGGGGCTAAAAACAATGGTGGTTTAGGCGGTATAGCTGGTGGCGCTACCGGAGCACGCACTTCTAGTGGGGGTTCGGGGGGTAAGTCTGTGGATGCTAGCTATACCAGACGTTTTCAAAAAAGTGATTGGTTGAAGAACATTCCTCTTGATCCTTCTAAGTTTCGTTTCGATCTTGAGGTTTATGTTCCAAACCCTGATGATGTTGTTATTGCTCCAGAAAGAGTGTGGCGTGATGATATTTTTACCTATATTGATTTAGGTAAAAAAGCCTTAAATATGATGCAACGCCCTGTAGTAAGTATGATTGTAGAAAGGGTGGAAGTTCCAATTGGTTTTCGCACTAAGGGGCCAGACAATCGGCTTATTATTGTTGAAGGTGTAGGCGATTTAGTCTTGCGTAATGGAAAAAGATTGATTTGTATAAAGTTGCGTCGTTCTGATGCTGCAGGGCTTGAATTTGCGATAGATTCAGCTGATTACTTGCCTCCGAATTGGGAGGTTCCGGCACCATTCCCCGGAGGAAGTGATTTGCAATCATCTTCAGGTAATTCTTTGCCTCAAATCAGAAGAGATAGCTTGAATGCAACGCTTACGGGGGAATATGATATTAAAGCGGGGCAAAGTCAAATAATTGTTCCTCAATATAGTGTTCCTTCTACAACAGGAGATGCGGCATCTGGTATTGATTTTTCTAAAATGCAACGTATCAGTAATTCAGGTGATGGTCAGATAAATCCATATGCTCAACAATTTGGTTATGGGTCAGGATTTAGTGATGACGGAGCAACAACTATTTCTATTGAACTGGGTACAGATGATAATGTTAATAATTTAGAAGATATGTGGGACAAATTGTCAACACAATATCCTGATGAGCTGAAACAATTTGAGCCATTTTTCTCGGTAGATGCTCCAGCTGATGGGCAAGGAAAAGAATTATTCCATTTGCGCGTTGGACCGGTTAAAACTCTTAGTGAAGGAGACAAAGTTTGTGGAGCTCTGGGACGTAATGGTGTATTTTGTAGTGTAGTAAGAACGCAGTGATATAATATGGATAAAGATAACTTAACACATTCGGAGAGGTATGTAAAAAAAACCAATCGCATAATTCTTACGATAGGTATTACTTCTTTGTTAATATTTATCTTTGGTATTTTTTTATTAATAAAAAGCAATCGGCGTGTTGAGGAATTTGATGAGCCGGTTTTTACAGATAATGCAGATGTATTAAATATCTCGTCTACTCCAGCTCTTTCTCAAAATATAGAATTTTCTACTATAGAAGGAGAGATACCTATAACATTAACTCCAGATCCAGTCCCTCTTGGCGAGGTTGTTTTAGGGACATCTGCGCAAAACGTACTTACCATTGGAACAACAGGCAAAACCAGTATTAAAATTGTTTCTGTTGAGTTGGCTGAACCTCCTGCTGATGGATTTGAATTTATAAATAACTGCGATGGAATGACTCTTTCTGGTAGAGCATCTTGTAATGTTACAATATCGTGGACACCAATTATAGCGGGTAATGAGCAAAATAATTTTTTGATTTCTTGGCATGAAAGTAATTTAGGAGCCTCTAATACAAAATTAGCAAAAGTAGCGGTTACGGGTTCTGCTGTAAACAAAGAAGATTGTACTATTTGTGAGGGAGCTTATTTAGACGGAGATCAGAGTGCTAAAGTGGCAAAGGCCATTCGCAAAGCTATAGGTCCGGATGGTAAAGTAATAGGACTTATTGATGAAGATGGTTATGTTAGAGATGCTAATGGCAATATTATTGGCAGAGTTGATGCAAATGGCTTTGTTGTAGATGAAGATGGTAACATTATAGGCGTTGCTGATAACCGCAAGGTTGTATTTGATGATTTTGGAAATTTGTTGGGATATGTTGATCCAGATGGTAATGTGATAGATACTAATGGTAAAGTTATTGGGCGAGTATTACCAGATGGAACAGTCGTTGATCTGAATGGTAAAGTAATTGGTAAGGCTGTTGAAACAGGATTGGTTTATGATGAAAAAGGTAATGTTATTGGTAAGGTGATGCCTGACGGATCAGTGGTAGATGAAAATGGTAATATTATAGGAAGGGTTCGCTCCGATGGCAAAGTAATAGACCTAAAAGGTAATGTTATTGGCTCTGTTAATACTCCAGGACGAGTAGCAGTTGATGAAAATGGAAATGTAATTGGCGTTGTTATGCCAGATGGAACAGTTATTGATAATGAAGGTAGTGTTGTTGGGGCTGTTGATAAACAAGGCAATGTTGTAAAAAATAAACCTTATAATTTGAGTGTTGGAGAAAAAACACGTCTAGCATATGATAGCAATGGTAACGTTATAGGTTATGTAGATGAAAATGGAAAAGTAAGAAATTTTTCCGGAGAAGTTATTGGAACTATGCAACCTGATGGTAGAATTATCGATGCGAATGGGAAGGTTATAGGATTTTCAGAGGCTAAGGGAAATAAATTAGCATATGATAACAATGGTAACGTTATAGGTTATGTAGATGAGAATGGAAAAGTAAGAAATTTTTCCGGAGAAGTTATCGGAACTATGCTACCCGATGGCAGAATTGTCGATGAATCAGGAAAAGAAATCGGTTTTGTGGCTAAGCTTCGTAATGGTGAGGTTGAATTAGTAAGGGATGAAAATGGTAATATTATAGGGTATATTGATGAAAATGGGCTTGTTCGTTCCATAAATGGTAAGGTTATAGGTAAAGTTGATAAAGATGGTCGTATTTATTTAGATAAAAGCAGTGTAGTTGGGGGGGTGGTTAAAACAAATTACTTACCCATAACCCCTCAAGGAACCTTATTAGGAAAGGTTCAAAATGATGGACAAAGTCGGAGGCCAAGCGGTCTTAGGAAGACAATAGAG
>JAZNVJ010000140.1:0-2446 GCA_045592765.1 Alphaproteobacteria bacterium
TCATTATCTGCCCTAAGGCTTGTCAAAAATTCAAGTCCACTTTCTTCCGGCATCATAATATCAACAATAAGCAAATCAAACTTATATTGCAACATCATTTGCCTTGCTTGAGAAGCACCAGTAGCAACAGATACTAAAAACCTACTTTCCCGTAAAAATTTCTGCAATAGATTTCTTAAACGAGTATCATCATCCACAACTAAAATATGTTTTGCATCAGATGTCATACTAAGCCTTTAACTATTTTTTCACAGCCTTTTTAGCTGATGATTTTTTTGTCTTTTTCACTGTTTTAGGCGCACTTATTTTTTTAGCGGTTTCTTTTTTTAATTTTGAATTTAAATTACTTTCTCGTATATAATCTAAACTTTTTTGAAAATATTGATATCCGGTAATAAAAGTAAGAACTCCAGCAATACAAAGCAAAACCTCACCTATTCCACCCCAATACCAAACACCTTTCAACAACATCATTGACAAAGCTGTCATCTGAAAACCCGTTTTCCATTTTGCCAATCTGGTAACCGGCATTCCCACATTAACTTCACGCAAAAATTCACGTAAACCTGAAACCAAAAGCTCTCTGCACAAAATAACAATTATTGGTATCAAACTCAAACGAGAAACCAACATATCCGGTTTAGCCATCAACACCACTAAAGCAGATGTCACCAACAATTTATCTGCTATTGGATCTAACAAGCGCCCAAATGCCGAAACTTGTCCTCTGGCACGAGCAAAATAACCATCAAAATAATCGGTAATTGAGGCGATAATAAATAAAACTGCAGCAAGCAAAGCCCACCATTTAGCAGCAATATAAACAGACAAAAATATAACCGGAATAACAATTATTCTGGATAATGTTAGCAAATTTGGCAAATTATACACTTTTCTTTCCTTTTCTCTATACAAAACCTATATTTATAGTAAGTCAGTTTTTTTTATTATGGAAGTAATTATATATTTTTTCCGCTGTTTTTTTACTTATTCCTTCAACTTTTTGCAAATCTTTAATATTTGCTTGAGCAATTTCATTTGCCGAACCGAAATAGCGCAACAAATCAGACTTTCGTTTGTTTCCGATTCCTTCCACTTCGTCGATTCTTGATTTAAACATTGATTTAGCTCTTTTCTTACGGTGTGTTCCTATCGCAAATCGGTGCGCCTCATCTCGTAAATTTTGCAAATAAAATGCTAATGCCGAACGATATTCAAGCTCAAAACTTTCTTTATTTTGCATATGATAAAATTCCTTACCTGCATTTCTATCCGGCCCTTTAGATATTGCAATAATGGTTATCCCGCTCAAATCAAAATCTTTTAGGGTTTCAAATACCGCATTTAATTGTCCTCGTCCTCCGTCAAGTAAAACAACATCTGGCTTATTTTCCATAGTCATTTTTTCAAATCTACGCTTTAATACTTCTTGCATCATCGCAAAATCATCTCTGGTTTCGTGAGTATATTTAATATTAAAAGTACGATAACTTTTTTTATCAAAACCATCAGGAGTCGCAACCACCATAGCACCTATGGCATAACTTCCTTGATTGTGTGAATTATCATAAATTTCTATACGTTTAGGAACATTCGGCAAACCAAAAACTTTTTTAAACTCTTGCAAATTACTCTTCACACTTGCCTCTAAAGCAATTTTTTGTGCTATGGAATTTTTTGCATTTTCATACGCCATTTGCAAAAGCTGTGCTTTATTTCCTTTTTTATAAGTATTTATTTTAGTATTTAAACCGCTTTCCAAAAATGATTTATTATCCAACTCTTGAGCGATTATAATTTCCTTAGGTGGGATATGATTATTATAAAAACCACTCAAAAACGCCTCCAAAATTTCAGCATCTTCAGCACCGTCTGTTTGTGTTGGAAAATAAGGAACATTTCCGCAATTTTGCCCCGAACGAATAAAAAACACTTGGATACAAACCAAACCCTTTTCTCTTACCAACGCAATAACATCTGCAGATTTAATATTAGCATATTCCACATTTTGTTTTGACTGTATATTAGTAAGAGCTTTGATTCTATCTCGCAACACTAAAGCTGTCTCAAAATCTTGATTAGCACTAGCTTCACTCATTTTTTGCGCCAAATCATCTTGAATTTTACTATTTTTTCCCTCTAAAAAATTTATCGCATCATTCACCAATTTACGATATTCATCTGCAGATATAGCTCCCACACATGGAGCGCTGCAACGTTTTATTTGATACAACAAACATGGACGTTGCCGATTATTAAAAACTCCGTCCCGACAAGAGCGCAATAAAAATGCTTTCTGCAAAACATCCAAGACCTGATTAACTGCCAACACACTAGCAAACGGACCAAAATATTTATTTTTATCTTGCCTTTCTCCCCTATATTTACGCAAACAAGGAAATTCAGCCCCAACATCTATCATCAAATGCGGAAAAGTTTTATCATC
>JAZNVJ010000141.1:0-4553 GCA_045592765.1 Alphaproteobacteria bacterium
GGGGTATACGCAATTTTGCTTAAATTCGGAGTAACCTTAGGAATAGATATTTTTTCTTGTGATTGTAATGAGCTTGTTTCATTAAGACTCGGTAGCGATGTTTCTTCATCTTCTTCTACTTCGACGGAGAAATCGTCTGTAAAAGCAAAAGGATCACTATCCTCGCTTGCGTATAAGCAAGTAGGTGCTAGTAGCATGACGTATATAGTCATTATGAAATATTTATAAAACATTTCGTGTTTCTCGCTAATAAATCTAGTTTAATATATTACTATTTAATATTAATAGCAAATATTATGCGCAACTTATCAGAAGAAGTTTTTAGTTTACATTGAATATAAAACCTCGTATAACAACAAAGTTAGTGAGGATAATAAATGACAGAGACAGTTAATATTGTAGGGGCAGGTTTAGCCGGTTCAGAAGCTGCTTGGCAGTTGGCAAATAGAGGTGTGAAAGTAAAATTATATGAAATGCGTCCGTTGAAAAAATCTCCGGCGCATAAAACAGATTATTGTGCGGAATTGGTTTGTTCTAATTCTTTGCGTTCTGATGATGCAACTAATAGCGCAATAGGTGTTTTGCATGAGGAAATGCGTAGGGCGAATTCATTAATTATGAAGTGTGCTGATGCAACAAAAGTTCCAGCAGGAGGGGCTTTAGCTGTTGATAGAGATGGTTTTGCCAAAGAAGTTACACGTCGTTTAATGGAACATCCTAATATAAATTTGGTTATCCAAGAAATAAACGAACTTCCTAATTCAGAAGAGAAATGGATTATTGCAACTGGTCCGCTTACTTCGCCAAAATTATGTGAAAGTATTTTACAAGAAATAGATAATCAGGCTCTTAATTTTTATGATGCAATTGCTCCGGTAGTGTATAAAGATACTATTAATTTTGATAAAGCATGGTATCAATCACGTTATGATAAGGGTGATAAATTTGATTATATTAATTGTCCACTTACTAAAGATGAATATTATAAATTTGTTGAAGAATTATTAAAAGCAGATAAAGTTGATTTCCGTGATTTTGAAAAAGCTGAGTATTTTGATGGTTGTTTGCCAATAGAGGTTATGGCACAGAGAGGGGTGGATACTTTATTGTATGGCCCAATGAAGCCGGTTGGTCTAACTAATACTCATAATCCCGAACAAAAACCATATGCGGTTGTCCAGTTGAGGCAAGATAACAAAGAAGATACTTTGCGCAATATGGTTGGTTTTCAGACTAAATTAAAGTATGGAGAACAACAGCGTATTTTTAGGATGATTCCCGGATTGGAAAATGCAGAATTTGCCAGATTAGGAGGGGTTCATCGTAATACATTTATTTGTAGTCCTAAACTTCTTGACGAGCAATTACGCCTTAAATCAATGCCTAATATTAGATTCGCCGGTCAGATTACCGGTTGTGAGGGGTATATTGAAAGTGCGGCAATTGGATTTTTAGCAGGATATTTTGCTGCTTGTGAAATTTTGGGTAATATTGTTGTTATGCCTCCTAGAACAACTGCATTAGGATCAATGTTAGCACATTTGCAAGATATTACTAATACAGATAATTATCAGCCTATGAATATTAATTTTGGTTTGTTCCCAATGATTAATATGGAGCTAACAGCCAATGGAAAATATCGTAAAATAAAAGGAACTGAGCGTAAACAAACATATTGTAAAAGAGCTTTGCAAGATGTTGATGAGTGGGTAAAACAGTTATGAGGTTAAAAAATAAAAAAGAAGAAAACTTTCCGGTGGGAATGTTTGTTGAAAAGAATAAACATTTGATTATAGATGCTTACTATAGAGCAGCTAGGGAAGCAGATGATGTAGCAGATGCTATAGATGTTATCTATGATGACAAGATTGCAAAACTAAAAGATTTAGAGCGTGATTTTTGGGAGGCAAGAACTGAAAGTTCAGCTGCAAAATTAGGGAAAATATTTAAACAAGAAAACTTAGATAATAGTTTGTATACAGATTTGTTGAGCGCATTTCGTAAAGATTGTGATGGTTTTAAACCGCAAATTTGGGAGCAGTTGTTGGATTATTGTCGCTATTCGGCAGCTCCGGTTGGTAGATTTATGTTGGCCCTTTATGATGAAAGTACTACAACATATTTACCGGCTGAAGGATTGTGTGCTGTTTTGCAGATTGTTAATATGCTTCAAGATATAAAATTTGATGTGTGTAAATTAAGACGTTGTTATATTCCTAAAGAATTGTTGAATAAATTTATGGTATGTGAAACTGATTTTTGTTTGCAACAAAGCACTCCTCAGGTTAAAGCATTGTTTTTATACGTGATAGAAAGATTAGAGGCAATGTTGAAAGATGCTGAAATATTGATTTCTTTAGTGAACAATCGTAGTTTGAGAGTTGAATTATGTGTTATCTTTTCCTTAACTAATTGTATGTTAAAAAAAATAAAAAAAGGTGATGTTGTTGCAAATAAAATTAAGTTAAGTAAATTAGATTGGTTTAGGGCGATAATATCAGGTTGGTGTAAGAGCTTATTTGTAAGGACAAAAACTTGTCGCATAATCAGATGAAAAATATAAAAAAAATGGTTAAGAAGTCCGGAAGTTCATTCTTTTGGAGTATGCGTTTGTTGCCAAAATCAAAACGAAATGCATTATATACAATTTATGCTTTTTTTAGACATATAGATGATATAGTTGATGGGGACACACCCTTGAAAATTAAACAAGATTTGATTGCGGCTTGGCGTAAAGAATTGGATAATATATATGATAAAAAATTACCAACTACACAAATTGGTAAAAGAATTTATAAAAATTGTATGCGTTTTGAGTTGCCTAAAGTTGAATTTGTAAAAATGTTAGATGCTATATCAATGGATTTGCCCAATCCTCTTCAAGCTCCATCGTTAAAAGAATTTGATTGTTACTGTCGTGGAGTGGCAGGTGTTCCCGGTAATTTAACTTTGAGAATTTTTGGGTGTGATAATGAAAAATTTATTGAGGAATTGTCAACATCACTAGGACGAGCAATGCAAATTACCAATGTGTTGCGGGATGTAAAAGAAGATGCTCAAGCTCAACGCATTTATATTCCTAGAGAAATGTTAGATAAAGCCGGAATAACTTCTCGAGAACCGGCGAGTGTTTTGGTGGATAAAAATTTGGTTGTGGCTAGAGAGGCTTTGGCACAAATTGCGGAAAATGATTATAAAAAAGCATTTTCATTGATAGAACAATTTGATTCAAAATATATTTTACAAATTAAGATGATGGCTTACATATATAGGCAATATTTTGATATTATGCAAAACAGGGGATGGGAGGTTATATCTCCTAAGCCTAAAATTAGTAAATTTAGAAAATTATGTATTTTTTTTAAAGCTTTGATTGGAAGGTAGATGATGAAAACGGCACCGACATATCATATTATCGGAGCTGGGTTAGCTGGTTTGTTTTGTGCGTACCAAATTAAACAAAAAAAGATAAAAGCTAAGGTAATTGTTTATGAGGCTTCAGTATTTGCTGGAGGGCGTTGCTATTCATACGAAGATAAGGAATTTGAGCATAAATTGGATAATGCTACTCATGTTATTTGTAGCGCTAATAAAAAGATGAGAAAATTTATTAGTGCAAATGAATGGGAAGGTGGTGTTAGTTTTTGGGATGCTGTAACTAAGGAAGTGAAAGAAACGCAAAAAAGTATGCTCCCCCATGTTTTAATGTCCATTTGTAACACAGATGCTGATATGGTTGCAAAGCGAATCATAAAAACAATAAAAATGAAAACTTTTCCTTGGACATATAATCGGCAGAAAGTATTTTTTTCTAAACAAGATTTAAGCCAAAGAATAATAAATAATTTAGCCGCCTTTGCAGATAAAATAGAATATGAATGTAAGTTAGAAAAAATAGAAACTCAATTTGGACGAGCTGTACAACTTAATTTTAATCGTAAACAAGTTGAAATAGGTGCTGAGGATAAAATAATTTTAGCTTTGGATAATCATAATTATGCAAAACTGATGAATGAGCGAGAATTACCGCATAATAGCATAATCAATATTTTTTATAAAACATCCGAAAAATTATATCTTCCTAAAAGTGCGTCAGTTATCGGGGTGGTTAACGGAATAGCAGATTGGGTATTTGTTAATGATAAGATTTTAGGGGTTACAATTTCTAATGCTAATGATTATCAAGATTCTTTATCTGATTTGGCTGTTAAGGTATGGAAAGAACTAGATGCAATGCGTGGTGTAAATTCTGCTTTTTTGCCACAATTTAAAGCTTTTAGGCATAAGTATGCGACAATATCTCAAGATGAGAAAACCAATTCGTTGCGTCCGGATAATGCAAAAACAATATATCCGAATGTTTTCATTGCCGGAGATTGGACAATGAAAAATCATCCTTGTTGTATGGAAACCGCATTTCTTTCAGCTAAAAGAGCTATCAAAACTTCACTTAAATAAAAATCCGTTCTTTTAGTAGAACGGATTTTTATTTTGGAATTAGTGAATAAGTTTATTCGTCATCAATAGAAACAGATCCGCCAATCATTTCCGAA
>JAZNVJ010000142.1:0-10003 GCA_045592765.1 Alphaproteobacteria bacterium
GTTCATCGGTTTTATATAAATTAAGAGTACAACCAGAATGTCCGCTTAAACGTTTTACAATTTCAAAGTCGTTTACCATTCCTTATTTCCTTTAATTTTTCGATGCATCTTTGAGGATCGGTATATGGCAAGGTTCTGATTACTTCATCATCTAGGTCCCACCATTTTAGTTCAAGAAAATCTTTGATCATTTCTTTGCTAAAGCGATATTTTATAACCTTTGCAGGAACACCAGCAACAATACTATATGGAGGAACATCTTTTGTTACAACGGCGTGTGCTCCAATAACAGCACCATCTCCAACGATAACACCGTCTTTTATAAAAGCATTTTGACCAATCCATACGTCATTACCAACAATACAAGGAAGTGTATTTTTGTATGGAGTTTCAATTTCTTTTTTTAATCCTTCTATTAAATAAAAATATGGAGAAGTTGAAAGATAATGAAGAGGATGGAAACTTGAAGAAATAACAACATTGTCTGCAATAGAGCAAAATTTTCCAATTTTTGTATCAGGGTCATTTATTATCAAGTTTTTTCCGTGATATGTATATTTGCCACAACAAGGATGAATACTTGGAGTGCAATCTGCAGTTTTTTTGGAAACGGTAAAACTTATTCCCATAAATGTTATTTTGGTATATTTTTTATTATTTTTTTTATATTTTTTTATATTAAATAATTTCATCAATTAACCTTTCAAAATCATTTTTATTTTTGAATTATCACCATAAACTACCGGTGAATCATATTTTCTTTGAGGAAATTTGCCGTATTCAAATTTAATATTTAGATTTTTTTCTTTTACAAATTCTTCTACTTTATGTTTAAGCGAGATGGGCTCTCCTGAGCAAACGTTTATTATCCCGTTGATGTCGTTTTGAATGCTTGCATATGAAATTTGTTTTGCAAGTTCTTTTATGTCGATGAAATCAAATTGATTTGTTCCTTTTGTGAAAGGAAATGTTTTCTTACCATCTTTAGCAGCTTGCAATATTTTTGTGAAAACAGAATGATTGTTTATGTCATCACCTGTAATATAGTATGCTCGCAACCATTTTAATGAAACATCACTATCTTTGAAGTACGCAAAAATTAATTGTCGTAAAGTGTTTTTTGCAATTCCGTAGTATGATAAAGGGTTGCATGGAGTGTTTTCATTTATTTTTCCTTCATGATATCCGATTTCGTGTGCAGTTCCCATTACTGAAAGAGATTTGCAACCAGAATCAATCATATTTTTAAGAAAATAAAAATGTTTAGTTAAATTATCAATATGGCTGGTGGCATAGTGGTTAAAACCATCTTGCCAAGCTAGGTGAATTATGTTGTCGGGATTTTTCAACATTGCGAAAAGCTGCGGATTTGATGATTCTTTTAATATGTCTATATTTAAAAAATCAATTCTTTTATCTATTTTTGAGTTACAGATATCACAAGCTATAACCTCTAGCCCCATATCGTAGAGTATTTGCACTACATGACGACCTATATAACCATTTGCTCCTGTTACTAAAATTTTTTTCATAATTAAGCTATTATGCTACCCCCCTTTTTTTATTGAAAAGATTTTATTTGACTGTTTACAAACATAAATTAAATTTTCAGGTACATTTTTGCTAACAACTGCTCCGGCACCGATAATGGCGTTTTCACCAATGGTAACTCCTGGTAAAATTGTTGCATTTGCCCCAATCATTGCGCCTTTTTTTATAATTACAGGCTCTAATATCCAATCTTTGCTACGAGATTTTGGATATCTATCATTACAAAATGTTACATTTGGTCCGATAAAAACATCATCTTCAACTCTCATCCCATCCCAAATTTGTACACCACATTTAATGGTAACATTGTTGCCGATAACAACATCATTTTCGATGAAACAATGAGAACATATATTACAATTTTTACCTATCTTAGCATTTGGTAAAACTATGCAAAATTGCCAAATGTTAGTGTCTTTTCCGATATCTTTACTCTGAACGTCAGATAATGGATGAATCATTGTTTAACCTCCAGTTGAAATTGTTCATAATCTCTTATGTAATCAGCTTCATCATAGTGTTCTGAGGCTAAAACCATAACTACACAATCTTTACTAAAATTGGTGAATTCTCGCCATATATTATGTTTAATGTATAAGCCTTGAGCCGGATTATCTAAATGCACTGTTTTTCTATTTTTTCCATCATCAAGGATAAAATCACAGCTTCCGGATGTGCAAATAATTACCTGTTCTAATTTGCGATGGGCGTGTTTGCCACGAATAACTTTTTCTTCAGTGTCCTATATATAATACACTCTTTTTATATCAAATGGAAAATCATCGCCTTTTTCAAGCGCAACAAGTTTTCCGGTATGATCACCATGAGTTGAAAAATTCAATATCTTATACATTTGTTAGCCTTTTACTAAAAACTGGAATTTTGCAAATTTTGATGAGCAACTTGTCTGATTTGGTAATTTTTTTCTGAAAGAAAAATCTGATTATGGGATGAAAAATGTAATGGTTGAGCCAAACGTTTCTCATATATCGTTGAATATGTTTTTCCGTTACAAAACAATCTGTAACCAACATATTGTTTTTATATGTTAAATAACCTAACAATCGCTCTATAACATGAGCTAGTTGGCATTCTCGGTTATTATTTGAAGTAGGAAAAAGTATTTCTTGTAATTTTAATTCTTGAAGGTCTTTAAATATTACAGATCTAGCAATAAAAATTGTGCCAGCAACGAACCTACTATTGATAATTGGCCAGTTTTTTTCTTGAATAAATTTAAGAAATTGTTGTTGTGCTTTTTTATCATAAAAATCTTGTGTTACGATAACTTTATAATGAGTTAACATTCCAATTTTAGGATTGTTTTTGAAATTATTGATACATTCTATAAAATGTTCTTTATTTTTAAGAAAAGATAATAGTTTATTACGCCACTTGCTTCCCATCAATCCTCTAAAATGGTGTCCAGCTTTTAAATCTCGTTTGGTATGTAATTTAATTACATATTCATATTTATCTAAATTGATTTGATTGATGATATGAATAAATGGTCCTACATCATAACCTCGATTTTCCACTACCTCAAAATGTGCATCGGATTTGAAATTTATTACATCATCTTGAAGGTATTGGTTTTGCTCAACTGTTGTAACATACAAATCATAGGGAAGAGTTATGTTGTTTAGACAACTTTTTAACTCATCCCACATCTCCGGATAATATATATGAACAACAGCTAAGATAGGTTTACTCATCTCAAATACCACTCCACCGTTTTGATGGTGTCGATGCCAAATTTTTTATCAACTTTCCGCTCGAATTCGCTAGCAAAGGTTGTCTTGTCATGATTGTGCCTCCTTTTATGAGTGTGCGGATATTTGTTTAAGTTCCGGGTTTTGCTTTAAGTAGTTGTATAAAGATACAATCGAAATTCCCGTTTCCGTAGCGGTTTGTTTGCGAGAATAACCTGATAAAAGCATTTGTTTTATTTCTTCTTCTTTGCCTTCCCAAATATACTTCTTATTTTTGCTACCAAAATCACGTCCAAGCTTGTAGCCTTTGGACTTTTTATCATTCAGAGCCTTTTTAGTAATGGTAGAAACCATGCTGTTACGGATATCTATAGATAGTTCCATACCTTTAATTAGCCATTCAATTTCTTGATTTGGCTTTACAACCAAATCTTCTTTAATGCTAATTAGGTTAGAACCTTTAGATAGCAACAATTTTATATTATCTTTAATTGCACTAAGGGAATTACCTAAACCAACAATATTAGCTAAAATTAAGGTATGTCCTGATGTTTGCAAACTATTAAGAAGTTCAGATATTTCACCTGAAGAATAAACATCTATTGCGAAGTTAGAAGCGTGAGCATACTCTTCGACAACTTGTCTTTGCTCTTCAATGCTAACATTTCTATCACTTGCATCTAAGTAACCAACAATCATAAATTTATCACTCGCACCAATAGTTCAAATTTTACGATCATTAAAAATGTTATTTGTGCAAACAATATGGTTTAACGATGATTAGACACTAATATGGTTATGATGACAGTTTCTAACCGCTTATTCGCTTGCTATTCTAAGCTTAAAGCTGATTTATAGATTTTGTGATTGACTCTTATTCATAAATTGGAGTATAAGAATTAAGCGATCATTAAATTATAACACCATAAAATATCTTTATTATATTCAAATAAAATCAACGATTTATATTCTCCAAAAATTTATAGATTGTAAAAATGCTTACATTCATTAGTTTGGCTATTTGTGTTTTAGGTATTCCGTTATCTAATAACTTAATCACATCCTGCTCTTTTCCATCTAAAATATGTCTTTTATTTTTGCTTCCATAACTTCTTCCTAATTTTCTGCCGCTTGCTTTTATCCTAGCTAAAGCCTCTTTAGTACGCTGACTAATTAAATTACGCTCTATCTCAGCTGCTAATCCAAAAGCAAAAGCTAAAACCTTACTCTGAATATCTGCTCCAAGCCTGAAATTATCTTTAATAGTCCATACTTGAGTATCTTTTCTCATACAAATGTTGAGAATTGTCATTATTTGTAATAAGTTTCGACCTAATCTTGATATTTCAGAGCAAATTATAATATCTCCTGTTTTTAATCTTTTTAGAATCTTCCCGAGTTTTCGCTTTTCAAAATCTTTAGTTCCACTAATTTTTTCTGTTATCCATTTATCAATTTTAATGTTATTCTTATGACAAAAGTTATTAATCTCAAACTCTTGGTTTTCCAATACTTGTTTATCTGTAGATACCCTTATATATCCATAAATCATTGCTTGACCCCCTAATTGTTTTTAAGATGTGAAGGTGATGTTATTATTTGTATCAGGGAATATTTGACAAGAAAAAAGCCGCTATTTTTATAGCGGCTTTAATTGTTTATGCTGTAACCGGTTTTAATTTTGGCTTGGAAGCTTTTTTGGTTGTCGGCTTTTTCTTGGGTGATGTCGGTTTTTTATCTTGTAATTTTTTAGGCTTTACAAGAGCTGGTTTTTCTTTTGGTTGTTCAGGAACAGGAGTATTACAAACCATTTTTGCTTCGGTTTCCTTGATTACTTCTTCTGCAGGTTTATAAGTAATTTTACTTAGGCGATTATTGTTTATGTAGTTAATATTAAAGCAAATGAAAACTAAGATAAACAATGTTGTTAATATCATATTTGCATAAGGATATGGTGCAGTAAGATAGTGAATAACAACATAAGGGAAGTAAATAAATAAAGCAACGGCTATCCATTGGATGTATTTACGATTGGTATAAGCTAAGAATTCTTTTAAAGAGGGAATTTTGTTTTGGATAATTAATGGCAAAATAACATTGAAACGAGCCATAAATGCAAAACCTAAAAATATGTTTGTTACAATAGCCAAGGATAATGACCAGAAGTTGGATAAGCCCAAAATGCTGAATAAATACATGAATAAGAATATAGGAGCAACGCCAATTACACCAATGACAAGTTGCGATACAACGTAAATAACAAAAGCAAATATGTTACCTAGTGGATTAATGCTATTAAAGCGAAGTAGTTTACGATAAATACAAATATCTGTGGCTGCAGATATTAGAGGTACAATAAGCATTGATGTGTATGCGATATAAACAATAGCGCCACTAACATTTACCTGTGTATCTACATAAATATCTAAAGCAGATATTAATAGCAAAGGTATGCTAATTAAAAACAATATAGGAAATTTTTTAAAAAACATTTTGTATGAATTTAATATTAAACTAAGCATATTTGCCTCCATATAAAATTGTAATATGTAGTAATGTAGTGCTTTTATATAAATTTGTCTACATATTTATTTGTTTTGAGGATGTAATTGTTTTTCTATATCTTTAAAATAGCGAACTGTGTCGGATTTTAATTCATTGGTTGCACCTTCATCACAAACTAAAATACTATGTTGGTGCATTTGTAAAATACTAATTGGCCACATATGATTTATACTACCTTCAACAGCGTGATGAATGGCTCGGGCTTTTTTATCTCCGGTTGCAAGAATCATTACTTCTTCAGCATCAGTAATAGTGCCAATGCCAACAGTTAAAACTGATGTTGGAACTTTGTTCTTATCACCATCGAAAAAACGTGAGTTTGCCTCAATAGTTTCGGTTGTTAATGTTTTTACTCTAGTGCGTGAACTAAGAGATGAGCCAGGTTCATTAAATGCTATATGTCCGTCTGATCCAACACCCCCAATAAACAAATTTATTTTTCCGTAACTTTTTATTAGTTCTTCATAATGTTTACATTCTTTGGTGTAGTCTTTAGTTAATCCGTTTAATAGATGAATATTACCTTGGGGGATGTCTATGTGATTAAAAAAGTTGTGATACATAAAATAATGATAGCTTTGTTCATCTTTGGGGCCTAGTCCGATATATTCGTCCATATTAAAAGTAACAACATTAGCAAAAGATAGTTTGCCTTTTTGGTGCATTTTTATTAATTCGGCATACATACCAAGAGGGGTAGAACCGGTGCAAAGACCAAGTACAAAAGGTTTTTTTGCTGTCGGACGAAAAGCTTTTATACAATATGCAACGTAATTTGCTGCCCATACTGAGCATTCATCATAATTATCTTTTATTATTAAACGCATTTTTTATTTCTCCTTGATTTGCTTTCCGTTAATGAAAGTATAGATTAAGTTTAGGCTTTTATCTAAAACGATAAGGTCAGCTTGTTTGTTGGGCAATAATAATCCTATTTGTGGTTGATGCATTATCTGGGCGGGGTTCGTGCATGCCATTCGAACTACTTTTTCGATAGGAATGCCATATGATACCATATTATGAAAGGCATCTAACATTGATATTGCTGAACCATTTATAACATTGTCTTTTTTACGATAGAAAACTTTATCTAAATAAAGTTCCGAATCCGGGGGAAGAATTGTTTTTGCCGGAGGTAGAGCATCAGTAATCAATACAATTTGACTAAGTGGTTTGCTTTTTAGTAATAGATGTATCAAATTAGGATTAACGTGTACTCCGTCACCGATTATTTCACAGGAAATTTCAGGGTGAATTAATGCTGCTCCAACTACTCCCGGTTCTCGGTGATGTAGTGGACGCATAGCATCAAAAAGATGGGTTACATGCATAATATTTGCTTGCATACCTTCTATCATCTGATCATAAGTAGCGTTAGTATGTCCAGCTTGTAAAATTATTCCCTTTTTTACGCAGTATAAGGCTAATTCTCGCATATTTTTTAATTCTGGGGCAACAGTCATATTGATGATTTGTTTTTTTGATGCTTTCCAGAGCCTGTCCATTAGTGATATATCTACTGCCGATATACCGTCCTTTGCTTGAGCTCCTATTCTTTCGGGTGAGAGAAATGGTCCTTCTAGATGTATGCCTAATATTTTTGCGCCTTTTTCTTTGCCCATAGCCTTTATAATTGCTTTTATTTTTTTGATGAGTAATTCTTCAGAGCTGGTGCAACATGTGGGAATGAAAGAAGTGACACCATATTTAGCTAAAACTTCAGACATTTTTAATATGGATTTATAATCTGCATCATCTGCTCCAAATCCACCAATTCCGTGAATATGTGTGTCTATAAATCCTGGGAGTATATATGCTCCGTTTACATCAATGATTTTTACTTTGGGACTAAATTTTTTGCGTTTGAAGCGTTCTTCATTATATACGTCGGCAATTTTGTTGTTTTTGATGTATACTGCGCAATTTTCCATTATAGAAAATCCGGTTAAAACCGTAGCATTATGTAAGCAATATGCGGAATTCATATAAATTTTCCTTAAAATTTCTTATAAGCATATTATCAATATTAATAGTAAAATTATAGTAAAGGAAAATTTAAGTTGTTAAAATTCGATTCTGATTATTACACGGCGATTTTTGATGCGATTTTCCGGTATAGGTTCTCCATAAGGATTAAGGTTGGGGTATGCAGGAGATATACCGGCTAATCCGACAGCCTTAAATCTGCTACTTTCCATGCCATTGCCAATCATAGTGCGTACAACTGCGCCAGCTCGGGCTGCAGATAGCTCCCAATTAGAAGGTAATTCTGCAATTAGCGATTCACTGGTATCATCAGTATGTCCTTCAACAACAATGCGAAAGCGGTGATATTTGTTTGAATCTAAAAGGTGCGATATTTTTTTGATGGTTGGAATTGCTTCTGCTTTAATGTTTACACTTCCTTTATCAAATAAATTGATAGTGGTCATTTCCAGCGTGGCCCCTTGAGCATCAGAAGAAATTATTACACCATCCTCTTCTAGTTGTAAATCTTTGGCATCATTTAAGAAATTTATAATTGTTCCACTGAGAGGGTCGGCGGTAGTATTACTAAATGCTGCAGCTAAAGCATATTGAATTAGAGCCGCTTTATTCTTATCCAGACTAGATGATGCAAATAACACAATAAATAACGCCAAAAGTAAAGTTAATAAGTCAGAGTAGGGAATTAACCATGTTTCATCAGCATGTTCTTCATGATGAGGTGTAGCTGGTTTTTTCTTTACCATTCCCATTGAACTACTCCTTATTCTTTATCACGAAGTGATTTACGTTCAGAAAGAGGTATAAATGCCTGAAGACGAGATTCCATAGCAATGGATGATGCTCCTTCTTGAAGTGCTAAAGCCCCCTCTAAAACCATTTTGCGAATTTCTACTTCTTCAGCATTTATTTGTTTTAGCTTATTAGCAAAAGGATGCCAACAAACATATCCTGTAAAAATACCGAGTAAAGTAGCAACGAATGCTGCAGCAATAGAATGCCCAAGTTGATCAATATCACTAAGGTTTCCAAGTGCAGCAATAAGTCCGATTACAGCACCTAGCACGCCTAATGTTGGGGCATACATTCCGCATTGAGCAAAAATTTGTGCACCGGAACGATGACGTTCTTCCATTTGTTTAATTTCCGCATCTACTACGCTATTAATAAATTCGCCGTTGAAACCATCGGCAACCATAGTGAGTGTGGTGCGAATAAATGGGTCTTCAACATCATTGGCTCTTTTTTCAATGGCCATAACCCCTTCTTGTTTTGCAGATTTAGCAACAGATACAAATAATTCTAAGATTTCTTGTTTTTCAGGGAACTGACGTCCCAAAAAGATAATTTTTATTAGAGCAGGAAAACGTTTAAGATCTTTCATTGGAAATGCATTAAATATGGCGGCGGCTGTTCCGGCAAAAATAATTAAAAATGCTGCTGGGTTTATTAAAGCGTGCGGATCGGCACCTTTTAAGGACATTCCGACCCCAACCGAAACTATTCCACCGATAAAACCAATAAATGTAGACTTTTCCATTTTTATCACCCCAAAATTAGTACTAATATAAATTATAGGGGATGATATTTTAATTTTAAGTTAAAATTAGGTTGTAAAAATTTTAAGACGTTCGTTTATAGGTAGAAAAGTTTTATCATCAGCCGAAGAAAGTATATTACCAAAAGGCATTTGGGCGCAAAGTTGCCAATTTTCGGGAAGAGAAAAAGTTTGTTGGATGGAATTATCTATTAGAGGATTATAATGTTGGAGAGAAGCCCCAATATTTTGTTCAGCAAGAAGTGTCCAAACAATAAATTGTAACATTCCTTGGGATTGTTCAGCCCAAATAGGAAAGCTTTCTTTATATAAAGGAAAGCGTTTTTGTAATTCTATAGTGATGTTTTTATCGTTAAAAAATAAAATTGTACCGTAAGCATTGGCAAAAGCATCTATTTTTTGTTTAGTTTTGATAAATTGTTTAGTAGATGTAATGCCTTGTAGTTTCTCGGAAGTTAATTTCCAAAATTTAAGGTGAGCATCAGATAGTAATAAGGCAATTCTTTCTGGTTGAGAATTGAAAGCCGATGGACAATATTTTAATGCGGTTTGTAATATCTCTTCAATAACTTTGTGATCTTGATTTATATTTTTATCAAGATTATATATTGAGCGACGTTTTATAAGTAAT
>JAZNVJ010000143.1:0-2615 GCA_045592765.1 Alphaproteobacteria bacterium
GGGGATAAAAACTCAACCCAAAGCAAAATTGCCATAAACATTACCAACCGCATAGTCCATCTCCTTGTTATATGCTATTATAACAAGTAAATAAAACTATGTCAACAAATTATTACCGCAGATGGACAAACAAAATTTAAAAAATAAAAAAAACCGCTATTAAAGCAGGAGCTTAAACTGGGGCGAACGAGTTTGTCAGCAAAAACATTTCAGTGAACTGTTTTTGCCACGAACTTTCAGCTTTTGTTAATTTGCAATAGCCGAAAAGGCTTATATTGCAAATGCTACAAATGCTTGCCCGAAGTGAAGTTAGCGAGCTTTATTAAGCGAGCTTTACGAAACAAGAGGGGCGAGAACCCGTGAGAGCCCGATCGTTCGTATAAAAAAAACCTCGCTTTTGAGCGAGGTTTAAACTGGGGCGAACGATCGGGCTCGAACCGACGACAACCGGTACCACAAACCGGGGCTCTACCAACTGAGCTACGTTCGCCATCAATGACAACGTTTCTACAAAGATTAACAACTAAAGTCAAGTAAAAAAAATCTCATCAATAAAAAAATTATACCCCTCATCAATTTAACATTTTTTTACCATTTTAATTATATAATTAATCTAATAGTTAACAACCAAAGTATATATACTATGATAGAATTCAACAAAACCGATATATTTGCTTTATTCGCAGGAATTTTATTATGTGTCGGAGCATCTAACGTTAACGCTCTTCCTCGCACCACTTCATCTATTATGATTAACGCATCAACCGGAGACGTGCTTTATTCTTCCAATGCCGATGAAGTCAGATATCCAGCTTCACTAACCAAAATGATGACCTTATATATCACATTTAACGCTCTTGATAAAGGATTGCTTAAATTAGAAGACAAACTTCCTGTTTCCCGCACTGCCGCCAACCGAAGTCCTTCAAAACTCGGGTTAAAGGCTGGAGAAACAATCTCGGTAAAAGATGCCATCATGGCATTAATCATAAAGTCTGCAAACGACTGTGCTACAGTTTTAGCAGAAGGATTGGGATACAGTGAAGAAAAATTCGCTCTAACCATGACCAAAGTTGCTCAAGAGTTGGGAATGAAACACACAACTTTTAAAAATGCTTCAGGCCTTCCTAATCGTCAACAAAAAAGCACTGCTCGAGATATGGCTATCTTAGGTGCAGCAATTTATCATCATTTCCCTCAATATTATAAATTATTTTCAAGCACAAAATTTACATATAACGGGCGCACATATTACACTCATAATCATTTATTAAAGAATTTTACCGGAGCAGATGGATTAAAAACCGGATTCACCAATGCAGCCGGATATAATATTGCAACCTCAGCCGAAAGGAATGGATATAGAGTTATTGCTGTTACAATGGGACACAAATCTATTAAAGAACGTGATAAAAAAATTGCTGGTATGATGAACAGTGGCTTAAAAAAATTAGCTTTAGCTGACAATATCCCCTCTCCTAACTTATATGCAAAAATAGAAAAACCTTTACCATCTCAACAAACTTCTGAAAAAAAATGGGGCATCCAAATAGGGGCATTTTCAAATTATATAAAGGCTCGTAATTATGCTTTAAATATTCGTCAACAAATTAATCTTCCTGCTGTAAGAAGCGCTATTATTGATATCGAACCGACCAAAAAAGGAGCAGCAATTGTATACCGCTCCAAATTAGTTGGTTTCAAAAAAAATGAAGCGGATAAAACTTGTTCTCGCTTGAAAAAGAAAAATCAGTCTTGTATGGTTATAGCATCAACAAACAACAAACAATTAGCAATGGCGGATAGAAATTAATGTCAAATACATCATCAACACATACAATTGTTATCGGTAATGAAAAAGGTGGCACCGGAAAATCAACAATAGCCATGCACCTAGCCATCAAGCTAATGTTTGAAAAGTATCATGTCGCTGTTCTAGATTTAGACGGAAGACAAGGTTCGCTATCAAGATATATCGAAAATCGTCGCCAATTTTGCGAAACTAACAAAATTGTTTTACCGATTCCTTTACTATATAAATTCGAACCGGTATCCGATTTCTCTCAAATACCTCAAGATTTAAAGACACTTGATAACACGATTCGAGAAATAGCTCCCAAAGTAGATGTCATCATAATAGATACTCCAGGTCATAAAAACTATCTTTTTGAAGCTGCTCATAAATATGCCGATACTTTAATTACCCCTATTACCGATAGTCTGATTGACTTAAGTGCCATAGCAGATATTGATGCAACAAATGGACAATTAAAAAATCCAGGGCCTTATGCTGAATTTATTTGGGAAACAAAAAAATTGTTGGCAGCTAAAGGTAAATCATATCTCAACTGGATTATCTGTGGCAACAAAACATCCCCTCATCGTTCCAAAAACAAAACTTTCATTTTTGACACCTTAACAAAATTGGGAAAATTATATGGTTTTAGATTCTGCGAAGGATTAAAAGATCGAGTTATATATAGAGAATTATTTCTTGACGGATTAACCATTTTAGACATGCAACAAGAACCGTTACGACGTAAAATGACCCTTTCTCACCTAGCTGCAAAAATAGAAATTAAAGATTTAGCTGAGTTTATCTGCCCATAACTTAA
>JAZNVJ010000144.1:0-9355 GCA_045592765.1 Alphaproteobacteria bacterium
CTGCGAATATGTATGACGGCTTAAGAATGATTATCGAAGGATTTGAAAAAGCGCCTGTTATGGACACACAAAAGGTTCCAAGCAATAGCGATGTTGTTGATATTATATTAAACAATCACGATTTTAAGGGAGTGGTTTCCATTCTTGGTATCGATGACGAAGGTAATATAAATAGCGAATCTGTTATTAAACGCATTATCAATGGCAAACCAACAACCGTAGAAAAGTAAGAAAGAAGGTATCATGAAGAAATTTATATTAAGTATAGTGATGGCAACAGCATTAACCGCTTGTGGTGAAAAGGCAGAAACTACGAAAGAAAACGGTAAACCTGTGGTGAAGATTGGTGCAACACTGCCTTTGACCGGTAATTTGTCAGATGCCGGTTCTTCTGCTAAAGAAGCAATATTAATGGCTTTTGAAAAGTGGAAACAAAAAGACACAAAGTATGACTATCAGCTATTTATTGAAGATGATGCATCTATGCCTCAAAAGGCTGTATTAAATACCCAAAACTTTATTAATGTTAAAGAAGTTGAGGCTGTTTTATCAATGTATGGTATTGTTGATCGTCCGGTTGATGAAATTGCTAATAAAAGTGAAATTATCAGTCTTTCTTGTTCTTATGGAAAATTAGATGTTTTGCCATATTCTTTAAATTTGTGTGTTCAAAATAAGGAAGTTGCAGATATCTTAATTCCTAAACTTAGAAAAGAAAATATTAAAAAAGTTGCATTAATTATGACAAACACGATAGTTAGTAGAGTTGTTGGCGATTATTTTGCCGAACGACTACCCAAAGAAGGATTTGAAGTTGTAGCTTATGAAAAATATAATATGGATATTCGTGATATGAGAGTATCTATAATGGCTTTGGAAGAAAAAAATCCGGATTATTATATAACATTTGCAACATCTCCGATTACAGATATTTTTGTAAAACAGCTTAAAGAAACTGTTGGAAAAAATAATATTACATCTTTGGGAAGTTTTCCGGAAATTGCACCAAATTTGTTACATTTGGTTGAAGGTTTGTGGACAGTAGATACAACAGCTGGTACAGAAGAATTTGAAAAAGAATTTATTCAAAAAAACAATAAAAGATTAAAAGCTTGTACAGCAAATTCATATGATAATTTGGATATACTAGTTTGGGCTTTTGAAAATACCGCAGTTAAAGAGGGAGAAAAATTACCTAAAAATCTTGATGTTATTAATACAATTAAAGAAATAAAAAATTGGAACGGAGTTTCAGGTAAAATTTCTTTTGAAAATGGTATTGCCAGTCCAAAAGCAAAAATTAAAATGTATCAAAACGGAAGGTTTGTTGAAATTTATGAATAAAATGAAAAAAGTAACAGATATATTGAATTTTAATAAGCTGCAATCAGGAACGGTTTGTGATATCAATCCGCCATCGGCTTACGGTTTGGATATTATCACTTGTAAGTCTCTTAATAAGCAATTTATGGGAATTAAGGCGATTGATGACCTATCAATTGCAATTCCTCAGGCGATGACTACCGGGTTGATTGGGCCTAACGGTTCGGGTAAAACAACCTTAATGAACATTTTAACCGGTATGCTAACTCCGGATTCCGGCGAAATAACGATTCGCGACAAAAAACGTGGCAGGATAAAATCGCATGAATTGCGTAAATATCGTATGGCACGCACGTTTCAAGACGGGCGTTTGATCGAGCAACTTTCGGTAGAAGATAATCTTTTGCTTCCGGTGGCTGAAAATTCATTGATTGACGCTTTGAAGGAGATTAAAACCGACGATTATAAAGATCGTATGGAAAAAGTGCTTGAGATGACATCTTTGACTGCTCATCGCTTTAAGAAAGCCGAAGAATTGTCTTATGGTTTGCGCAAACTCTTAGAGGTCGGCCGAGTATTGATGCAAGATGCCGACATATATTTCTTTGACGAGCCGTTTACCGGCCTGTTCCCTGAGGTTGTGGAGCAAGTTTGTGATATTATCTGCGGATTGCAAAAACAAGGCAAAACCATTGTGATTATTGAACATAATATGGGACTGATTAAGCGCTTGAGTGATTATATAATTGTGCTTAACCATGGTGCATTGATGGCAGAAGGAAAACCGGAAACCGTTTTACAAAACAAAGATGTTCGCGAGGCTTATTTGGGAGTGTAAATAAAAGTAGCCGGGATTGCTTTGAAAATCGGAGATTTTCTCGCAATGACAATAAATAAGATGTCATTACGAGCGGTAGCGAAGTAATCTAAGCTAAATGAAAAAATGTCATAGCGAGGAGCACAGCGACGAAGCTATCTCGGCTAAATGAAAAGAAAGGAACGAGAATGTATACAAGTGAGTTTTGGAATAAAGTGTACCAGGAACACAGGTATGATGCTCCTTGGTTGACAGATATTTGGGCTGATTTTGTCATCAATGAATTCCAAAATTATATTGATATGTCTAAACCACAGAAAATTTTGGATTATGGTTGTGGAAATGGTAAAATAGGTATGCATTTTATGACACCTGATATTGATGTCGAGTTTGCCGATATTTCCAATGAACAAATTGATAAATTATATGCACAATTTCAAGGTAAAGTTCTAACTTATGCTGTTAGTTACCCTGAAGAAATTTCTAACAAGTATGATTGTATTATTTGCTCAGGTGTTTTTCATCATATTAATTCAAAGGAATGGAAAAATTTTCTAAATCAATTTTATCATATCCTAAATCCTAAAGGAAAATTACTTATAAGTGGTTTTTGTGAAACCGATGCTATTTTACGAGGAAGAGATAGTCGCGCTCCGATGACCGGAGAAAAGAATTGGTGTATAGATGGTTTGGTTAACTTTGTTAATCCAGAACAATTTAAAATAATTGATACCTATAAAAAACAAATAAAACTAGAGATGTTTGAACAATTGCGTACAACTCTTTTTATCATTTTGGAGAAAAAATAAGGATTGAGGAATAAAAATATGAAAAAGGTTTTATTGGGTTTGTTACTTGTTTTGGGCTTAACCGCCTGTGGGGAAAAAGCTGAGATTCCCAAAGAAAACACCAAACCAGTGGTGAAGATAGGAGCAACCTTGCCTTTGAGTGGCGATTTGGCATATATAGGTGTTGGTGCTAAAAATGCTTTGAATATGGTTATGGAGAAATGGCAACAAAAAGATACCAAGTACAATTATCAGATTGTTTATGAAGACGATATGGTTAAGCCCAAGCAAGCTGTTTTAAATACTAATAAGTTTATAAATGTTGATAAAGCAAATGTTGTTATTTCGGTGTTTGGTGTGGTTGACAGACCAGTTGATGAGATTGCTAACAAAAATAAAGTTATCAGCCTTTCTTGCTCTTATGGCAAAAACGATGTACCAGCATATGGATTCAACACCTCACCGCAAAATGAAGAGATTTATGTCGCATCACTTAATGAGCTCAAAAAGAGAAATGTTAAAACGGTGGCTTTGTTAGGAAGCAATGCTGCGGTGAGTAATGTTTTGTTGGGTTATGCCGCAGAACACTTACCAAAAGAAGAAATTGAAGTTGTTTTTAATGAAAGATATAATTTAGGCGAAACAGATTTTCGCTTGTCTATTCAAAAAATGGAACAAAAAGCTCCGGATTACTATGTTTTGTTCGGAGTTGAGCCGATGAACAGTATTTTTGTACGCCAATATTATGAATTGACTGGTAAAAAGAATGTTACTTCTTTAGGAAATTTTCCAAGCATCAGCTTGAAAGTCTTTCCGCCAATAAACGGTATTTGGTCGGCATATGTTATCGGTAATAACGAAGCCTTTGAAAAAGAATATTTTGAAAAGTATCAAAATCGTGTAGAAGCTTGTTCAGCAAATTTATATGATGGTTTAGATATGATTATCAATGCGTTTGAGAACACCGAACCTAGAAACGGTGAAAATGTTCCAGATAATGCAGATGTGCTACAAAAAATTAAAGGTTTCAAAACATGGAAAGGTGCTTTGGGCGAAATAAAAATTGAATCAAATGGTATTATGCGTATGGATGTTCCTGTGCGTGTTTATAAAGACGGAAAATGGGTTAAGATTGAGGAATAAAAATATGAAAAAAGTTTTGTTGAGTTTGTTAATGGCGACATCTTTGGTTGCTTGTGGAGAAAAAACAGAAGCTCCAAAGGAAAATGAAAAACTGACTGTGAAGATTGGTGTAACTGTTCCGTTGACCGGAGGGATGGGATTTGCTGGCGAGAATATGAAACAATCATTAGCTATGGCTATGAATGATATTGAACAAGAAAACCTTAAATATAAATATGAATTGATTATTGAAGATAATTCTTTTGATAATCGCAAGACAGTTAGTAATCTAAATAAATTTTTACATATGGATAAAGTTAATGCTGTAATGTCTTTTTTTGGAAGTTCCGGAACCATAACATCGCAGTTTGCTGAGAAAAATAAAATTGTTCATATGAGTTGTGCTTGGTCAAATGAAGTAGGAAAAGGTTTTTATAATTTTAATCATGATACAAAACCTATGTCAACTGCAAAAAAAATAGTAGAGTATTTTCATAAAATGAAATATAAAAGGGTAGCTTTTATATATCATTCTATTCTAGAAGTAGAAGAGTTTATGAAGTGGTTTGTTCCATTGTTACAACAAGAGGGTTTTGAGATTGTTGCAGATATTCCATATATTGAGCCAGCTCGCGATTTTAAGATGGATATAGAAAAGTTAAAAGCATCAAATCCTGATGTTGTGTATATTCAATCTGTTCCCCCGGAGTTAACTATTTTTGCCAAACAAAGAAAAGAGAATAACTTAAATGTTCCTGTTGTTGGGTTTAATATTTTTGGCTTCGCACCAGATGGTTGGGAAGAAGAGGTGTATGCTACAGAAAGTACGGGCAAACATGATTTTGAAGAAAAGTTTACAAAATATTCCGGCTTAAATCCGATGCCATGTACAGGTAATTTTTATGATGGGTTAAGAATGTTGGTAAAGGCATTTGAAAATGTGGGCGACGGTAAAACGATTCCTACATCAGAGGAAATTGTCAAAGAAATTTATACTTTTAATTCCGATAATTTTACAAGTGTGTTTGATAATTTTGAGATTGATGAGGAAGGTAATATAGATATTCCGACAGTCATGAAAGTTATAAAAAACGGAAAACCTGTTTTATTAAACGAATAGCTTTAGCCGAGATTGCCACGGGGGCAAGCCCCTCGCAATGACAATAATAAAAAATGTCATTACGAGCAGAAAGCGCAGTAATCTCGGCTAAATGAAAAGAAAGGAACTGATATGAAAAAGGTTTTGTTGAGTTTATTGATGGCGACATCTTTGGTTGCTTGTGGAGAAAAAACAGAAGCTCCTAAGGAAAATGAAAAACCGGTGGTGAAAATCGGGGTTTCTTTCCCTCTCACCGGTAATATGTCCGCCATAGGCAATGCTGCACATAAGGCTTTGCGAGCCTCGATTGATGACGTGAACAAAAATCAAAATAATAAATATTATTACGAATTGGTTGTTGAAAATGATCAAATGGATCCAAAACAAATTAATTCTATTGCACACAAATTTATACATAATGATAAAGTTAATGTTATTGTTTCTTATTTTTCGGTTGCCGGAAGAATAGTTGCTCCGTTGGCCGCTCAAAATAAAATAGTAAATTTTAATTTTGGCTTTGGTGATGATGTTTTGCAAAGTAAGTATAATTTTCAAAACTTTTTAACTGTAGATGCTGAAAACACGGCCGTTCTTGAATTTTTAGTGCAAAAAAATGTTAAAAATGTAGATTTGATATATCAGAACATTGGGGCGGCTGATGAATTTTTGGAGCCATTAAAAAATAAATTAGATGAAAATAACATAGCCTATTCTGTTCATAGATTTAATAAGGGTGAAAGAGACTTTAATATTCTTGTTTCTAAAGTTAAAGAATCTTCATCTGATGCCGTGTTTATATATGCTTTTGAACCCGAAGCCGATATTTTAACCAGTGCAATTCGTCAGCAGAATGTTGGCAAAATAATTGCTTATAATGATGGTTTGCCAATGACCAATAATTATCAACTATATGAAGGATATTATAATATAGGGTCGTTACTAACACCACAACAATACCAACAAGCGTGGGGTTTGGAAGGGCAAAATTCAGCATATGCAATTTACTTGTATGATACCGGAAAAATAATTGCCGAAGCATTTGAAAATGCAAAAAAAGCAAATAATATTCCTTCTGCAGATGAAGTTTCAGAATATCTGCTCGGTATGTCTTCTTATTCTGGTATAATCACAGACTACTTAGTTGATGAAAAAGGGCAATTCCATTCAAAAGGGCAAACAACTGTTGTTAAAGATGGAAAATTAATTGTTGAGGAGTAAAAATATGAAAAAGGTTTTGTTGAGTTTATTGATGGCGACATCTTTGGTTGCTTGTGGAGAAAAAACAGAAGCTCCGAAAGAAAATGAAAAACCAGTAGTAAAGATTGGGGTAATTTTACCTTTGAGCGGAAATAATTCAGCTATGGGAGAGTCCTACAAAAATCTTTTTTTAATGCGTTTAGATGAAGTTCCTGAAAATTCAAAATTTAAATATGAAATTATTTTTGAAGATGATCAGTTCAATGTGAAAAAAGAAATTATTGCGGCACAAAAGTTAATAAATATTGATAAAGTTGATGTAATTTTTACATCTTCTGCTGGCGGAGAAGAAGCTATTGCCGACATAGCTCGAGGAAAAAACACGATAGTTTTTTCTAATTTGTGGGATAAAAAGTTGCCTAAAAATAATGACTTCTTTTTTAATTATGTTCCAACTCCGGAACAACATGCCGAAGTTTTGGCTCAAGAACTAAAAAGAAGAAATATAAAAAATGTATCAATCGTAATAAACAACCATAAGGGATCTATTCTTTCTATAAATGAATTTAAAAATTCTGCCGCAAAATATGGAATAAATATTGTTGATGAGGAAATAGTAAATTTGGATAATGTTGATTTTTCATTGCTTGTAGCAAAAATGAAAGAAAAAAATCCGGAAATTTATGTTACGACACTGTTTCCTCCTAGCTTAGACAGATGGAAAACAGCATTAATTAGGCAAAATATTTCGACTTCTATTACTGGAATGGATACATTGGATTATTCAACAAACAAAGAGATGTTTGAAGGAAGTTGGTATGTTTCCGATAGCTTGATAAATGAAGAAATGTCCGAAAAATATAAGCAAAAATTCAAAAAAGATCTGATAATTACTCAAGCATTCTTTGCTTATGCTACTTTAGACTTACTGATTGATGTTATAGAACAATATAATGAAAAACCTGTAAAACAGCAAATTATATCTGATTTAATGAATATACATAAAGATAACAGTGTGGTGGGTAGTATCAAATGGTCTGCTGACCGTTTGTTGATGGTTAAACCTGTGGTTAAGCAAATCGTCAACGGACATTCTGTTGTGGTAGAGGAATAAGTAGCTGAGATTGCCACGGGGCAAGCCCCTCGCAATGACAATAATAGAAAGATGTCATAGCGAGGAGCACAGCGACGAAGCTATCTCGGCAAAATGAAAAGAAAAGGAATAAGGAATGCTAGAGTTAGAAAACATAAAAGCCGGATATGGTAAAAAGATGGTGCTTAGCGATGTTTCGGTTAAGCTCAACGACAACACTATTACCGTTGTTATGGGGCCAAACGGTGCGGGCAAATCAACATTGTTAAAAACAGCTTATGGTTTGATAAAAACATCATCAGGCGATATTTTGCTTGATGGCAAAAAAATCACTCCAACCCCGCAAAAATTGGTTGAACTTGGCATTTTTATGATTCCGCAAGGAAAAAGAGTTTTTCGCAATATGACCGTTATGGAAAATCTTGAGCTTGCATCTCATTTTTGGAAAGACAGATCTATATTTCCTCAGCGATTGGACGAGGTTTTAGCTCATTTTCCCGATTTGAAAGAACGATTAGATGATTTGGCAGGAAATCTCTCAGGCGGACAGCAGCAAATGGTCGCTTTGGCTCGAGGACTTATCAATAAACCCAAAATGGTGTTTATGGACGAGCCGTCAATAGGACTTTCTCCAAAGCTTATTAATGATACTTTTCATAAAATCAAAGAAATAAAAGATAATATGGGAACAGCTTTTGTTATTGTAGAACATAACTTAAAGACTTTGCTCCCGCTTACCGATTGGGCATATATCTTGGATCAAGGCAAAGTGATTTATGATGGAAAATCCGAGGGCAAAACCTTAGAAAAAATGGTTTCAGCTGTGTTTAAGTAGTTTATAAATCTCTTTTCATATGAGGGTGGCGGTCATAAAAATCTTGTATTTGCAATGCGGTAGCATATAATTCCTCAATATTCATCTCTCTAAATGGTTCGAAGAAGGCTTCAATACTCGCACCATTAAAACAAAAATGCACCCTTGTGGTGCTTTTTTTTGTTTTAAATTGTGTTGACAGAGGCACAGGCGTGAAGAAATTATCGTTTTTAGGATAAGACATCACCTGCCAAATTACTAATGAACTTTATTATTGAGTTGAGAATAACTCATTCCTGTTTTTTGTTGAGTATTTGAACGTTGTTGATATGCTACTTTTAATTTATCCATTATAGAAGCAAACTCTCTAACATATTTTTCTCCATTAACATCCAAGTATCTAGTGTTATTTGTAGAGTTTGTGTCTCGATATGTCCAACTTCCTCTAAATTTGTTGTTATATGATCTTCCTATTTCTCCGTCTGTAAATTCAAAAGAAATAATATCATCTCTTTTTGAAAAATTAACTGATTGCTTTCCGTCATTACTAGCTCCGGTAATATGAAGAACTCCATCTTTATCTTTGCTAATACTTAATTTTTCAATATTAGGAGCAAAGCTTAAACGAGATTCTTGAGATAAATTTAAATTAACACCATCTTTTAAGCTTTCTGCCAAGGATTGGGAGTGAGAAGAATTTGTTTGTTGTTTTTCTAAAGTTTGTAATTTTTGTATAAATAGTTTAGCATCGTGATGCTTTTCTTGCTCACCTTTAGGAAGAAGTGCAATTGCATCATCCATATCGCTATAAAAAGTTTCTTGCAAACGAGGTTCGTGATCTCCTTGATAAAATGTAACACGATAATTATTATCTTTATCATAACTTGCAAAGAATGATAGTTGACTATTGTTATCATATCCGTATATGGTTGTTACGTCTTTACATTGTCCAAAGTGACTATCATTTAACTCATGGTGTTTTTCAAATTTGACTTGTTTAGCATTGTTGAGATGATTTAAATAACTACTCATCGCTTATACTCCTTAGATTACACCATAAACTAATTATATGTTATCATAACCCAATGCCATTTTCAATATG
>JAZNVJ010000145.1:0-9544 GCA_045592765.1 Alphaproteobacteria bacterium
AATTTTTTAAGGAGAATAAAATGGCTAAAAGTATCGGAAAATTTTTAGGAGCGGGAGGGGCTAATACTTCTGCTTATGGTTCAGATACGGAAATAATGAATTTTTTAAATAATTATGATACCTCGCAAACTGATGGCGCATATAAAAATATGCAAACAATGGCTAATCAGTTAAGCTCCAATTTAGGGAATCGCCCGAATTATATTTATTCGGTAAACGGTTCGGCAAATGATGCCAAAAGAGTAGAAAATGCAACTTATCAAAATGCCTTGAGTAAAATTAACCCTCAGTTTGAAGCACAAAGAAGACAACTGGAAACCAGGCTTCAAAATCAAGGTTTGAGTGTAGGTAGTGAGGCCTATCAAAATGCAATGAATAATCTCGATTTGCAACAAAGTAATGCTTATTCTCAAGCAGCATATGACAGTATTGCTGCCGGACAAAATGCCTATACGAACAGTCTTAATAATCAGATTGCCGCCGGCAATTTTCAAAACAATGCCCGTATGCTCCCGATTAATGAGATTTTTAGCTTATTACAAAATTCCCAAACCGGATATGATGTGGCAATGGATAAATACAAGATTGCCAATAAGATGGATAACCGCATTGCTGAAGCACGAACATATAATTATAAAGATCAAAATAATACAGGATTAAATTTTTTAGGTAATTTAGCAGGATTGGCAATTTCTTCTGATGAGGAGCTAAAAGAAGATATTGTTGAAGTTGGGCGTTTGTATAATGGCTTGCCCGTGTATTTATATCATTATCGGAATGATAATATTCCACGTATAGGACTTTTGGCGCAGCAAGTAGCTGAAGTTAATCCGGAAGCTGTTTTTATAGACGATTACGGATATTTAAAGGTAAATTATGCTTTGGCTTGCCGTTAATTCAAGAGAAGTATTTGACTTTATCTGATAATCAATTATAGTTAACCTCATAATTTATTTGTTGTGAGGTATATGATGTTAGTAGTATTTGGCTTTATACTAGGCACCATGGCTTTGTGTGGTGTAATTAAATGTTTGTTACAAATGCTATTTAGTAAATTGAGCAAACAAGAAAATAATCATTGGATTTTAGCAAACTTTTTAACTATTGTTTTGAGAATGGTTTTTGCTTTTCCTCGTTTGTGGGGAGATTCTAATCTGTTTTTAAATCTGTTTATTATCGGTGTGATTTATGCCTTAGAACAAATAGTTTGGTTTGTTTATGATTATATTCAACAGAAAAGAAATAATGCTTCGGCCGGATGGGGACTTATTTGTGGTATTATATGTGGTGGTACATTATGGTTATTTCTAATTCGCCTTGCCACAGCCTATGTTGTTCAAATACTGGTTAATCAATAAATAAAAACAAAATCAGTTAATGAGCCGAGATTTTTCTCGGCTTATTTTTTTTATAGGAATAAAGCAATGTCAAAAAAGATAAGATATCGTTATTGGCTATTTGCCGTGGCAATATTTATTTTGAGTATTGTATCGCTAATCAAGCCCGAAGCAGCTGAAAATGTTGCTCGGGCTTTTTTATTACTTTTAGGTGGAGCATGATAAAGCTTATTTTGGTTTTGATATTTGGTGTGGGTTGCTATTTGTTGGGCAAAGCCCATACCGAAACAAAAATTATTACCAAACAAGTGGAGGTAATTAAATATGTTGAACAAAAGCGAGCCCAAATTCATATGCGTCCTAATGCTGATCGCACTTCATTGCTTAAGCTCATGCGCAATGAAAGGCTATAATTTTTGTCCGCAATATCCTATTGCCGGATCTAAAGTAGGAGCAGAGCTTGAACAAATAGAATACAGCATTGCTCCATATTTTTGGGAGTGGCTCGGACGTATAGATAAATTACGTCAAGAGCTTGAAATATGTAAATAAATTTATAAAGGAGAAAAAAATGCCGTTTGATAGTGAAGGTAATTTTACCAGAATACATAATTGGGAAGATGATAGGATTAACGATATTGATATTGTTACCGATCATCATGATGAAGAAGATGATAATTTTGCTGATGGACTGACTCAGACTTTTTTGCGAGATGGTCGTTCAGCTATGAAGGGAGATATAAATGTTGCCGGTTATAAAGTAAAGAATCTTGGTAATGGTACTGCAGATTATGATGCCGTAAATCGGGGGCAACTGGATAATTCAATAGATAATTTACAAAATACGATAACAGAAATATTTAACAGTCTTCATCAATTAGGTGATATCAAAGCTTCTGTTCAGAGCGAAAATCATGGTAGTTGGTTTCTGTGTGATGGTCAGGAAATAAATCGTGTAACATATTCAGAGTTGTTTGCAATTATCGGTACTAAATTTGGAGCAGGTGATGGCACAACAACTTTTAATCTTCCTGATTATCGTGGAAAATTTTTGCGTGGTTTAGGAGGAGATTCTGCCAGTGATATTTACACTACACAGGCAGAGGGATTACCTAATATAACTGCCGGTTTTAATTTTAGAGATGGTAGTGGCGATATTGGTGTTTTTCATAACTTAAGTGGAGCAGTAAAAGGCAGTTCAAATTCCGGAATTATCGGACGTGCATCTTTAGATGTTCATGGCGGTTCATCGGGAGTTTTTTCTCACCTTGATATAGATGCATCTGAAGCAAGCAGCATTTATGGAACATCAGAACATGTTACCCCGCTAAATCAAGCTGTCAATTATTTTATCAAAGTAAAAAAGGAGGACTAAGTAATGAGTGGTAGAATTTTGGTGGGCGGAAAAGTTATTGAAGTTCGTCAAGGAGATAGTTTTAGTATAGTTATCAGACTTCATCGCAAACATAAAGCTGTTGATTTTGCAAATGCTCAAATTTCTATGCAAGTTAAAGATGATAAAGACAAAATTATTATCAATAAATTAGCAACCATAATTGATTCATCAAAAGGTGAGTTTGCTCTTGTTTTGACCCCGCAAGATACTGATGTTCCAATAGGGGATTACAAGACAGACATTCAGCTAACCATGTCAGATGGTAATGTTCATACTATTTTTCCTGCAGATATAAATTCAACCGCAATTTTCCGTATAACCGAACAAGTGACGAGGTAAAACAATGCAAACCATAATAACCGAAGTAAATGACAATATGGCAATAGAAGTTTACTGGCAAGATGAAGTTATTCTAGATGTAGATGTTGCTTTAGTATATGTTCAGTCAGGTCAACAAGATATAAAAAATTATGTAGATAGTATATCTAAACCGGAGATTGATAATTATGTCAGAACTGAGGCTAAACCAATAGTATCAGAGGTTGTAAATAATATTGCTTCTGGCTTGGTTGATAATTATTTAGATAATGTAACTATTCCTACCATAGATGAACACACATCAAGGCAATTATCAATCTATAATGATAATGCATCTTCAAAACAAAGCCTAATAGATAATAGAGTATTTGAAGTTGAAGAGCTTGCTTTAGAAGTTAAAACAAATGCACAAAATGTATTAGCTCAAACATCATTGGCAGAGCAATATACAACTTCTGCTAAAATTTATAGTGATTTATGTGCGGAGGCTAAAAGTGTAGCAAAAGCAAATGCGGATATAGTTGCAGATAATGTTCAACAAATAAATGATATCATTGCTAATGCTAAAGTAGAAATATCTAAAGAACTGAATAATCCATTTTCTTTACTGGATTACAAATGGTCTGAGTACGAGCTAAACAATGCTTCTTGGCTATTGTCTAACGGTGCTTTCCATAGTGGAGCAACATACGTTGCGGTTTACGAGCTATTGCTAAATGTTTACAACGGAACAGAAACCAAAGACGGTGTAAGTGTTAAACTGGCAACTGAGGCTTATGAAGATAGCGACTTTGTACTGAACACAGCAGATATGACATTCAGATTGCCAATTAAGGTTAAACTTGCAAGTGGTGCGTCCATTGTCGGCAATGGTATGACCTTAGGTTTGACTGATGGAACAACAAACTATGGACTAAACACATACAACCCCCAATATGGGAACTCATTAATAGGAAGAACAGTAAGTTATGGAACAGATACAGGAGACAATACAAATAGCGGTAACATTACTACAGCTCATAAAAGTCTTGGCGTAACCACAGACCCAGAAAAATCAGGAATAGAAACATCATTATCTGGCTTAAAACTCTATTTTTATGTGGGAGAAACAATCAAAGATGCTGACGTTATTGCGGTTAGTAACGTACTTACAACTATTGCTAATGCTGACTATGTTATTGAAAGCTATAATGATGGGACAAACTGGTATAGAGTTTATAAAAGCGGTTGGTGTGAACAAGGCGGTAGGGTAATAAGTACAGCTTACAATAATATAGACACAACTGTAACATATTTAAAACCTTTTGCAAATGTAGACTATTCTATTTCAGCAATTTCAATATCACAAATCCAAAGCTACCCTACTGTTGACGTAAGAAGTTATAATGCAACTGGATGTGTTATCAACAGAAATAACTCTTATGGTTTTTCTTGGGAAACTAAAGGTTACATTGCATAAAAGGAGAATAACAGATGTTTAATATTGGTGATAAACTTACAAAAGCAAACTACACTCAGGCTGCTATTTGGTGCAACGAGAATAATGCTATAATTGTAAAAGCTGGTGACGGATATGTGATAGCTGCTATACCGGAGCCAACTGCTGAGGAACTTGCACAAGCTCGTATTGCCGAGCTAAAGCAGCATTTAGCCGATACTGACTACATTATCATCAAGATTGCTGAAGGTTCTGCTACCGCTGAGGAATATGCAGAGATTATAGAAATAAGAAGACTTTGGCGAACTGAGATTAACAGTCTTGAGGAGGATAACAATAATGGAGAAGCTTAAAAACGGAGCTTGGGTATTAATTGTTATTTTTTCAATCTGTAGCTTTATTCAAGTTTTATCGACCTTAAATCCTCGAGTTACAGATTTAGAAATGCGTATGGGAGGATGCGAACATAAAGTTTCGGCAATTGAAATAAAAATGGACACTTTATTGGCGCAAAGTTCAGAAACTTGCAAAGATGTAAAAGATATATATCATTTAATAATGGAACGTCACAAATGATAGATATTAATGAAACGGTAAAAAGACTGCAATTACATGAAGGGCTGCGTTTGCAGCCCTATTTTTGTACCAAAGGCAAGCAAACTATCGTTATTGGGCGCAACCTTGATGCTAATCCGATAAGTGAGGAAGAAGCAAAAGTTGTAGGTGATTGGCTACATGGAATTACGATTGAAGGAGCCAAGTATTTATTACGCAATGATATTAGGCAAACTCTTGAAGCTTGCAAAAAAGAGATACCATTTTTTTCCAAATTGGATGATGAACGTCAATATGCGCTGGTAGATATGGCTTTTAATCTTGGTATAAATGGTTTGCTTAAGTTCAAAAAAATGTTGGCTTTTATGTGGATAGGTGATTATTCCTCTGCTGCCGGAGAATGCCTGAAAAGTCGCTATGCCCAAGAAACAAAATCCAGAGCGCAAAGAATAGCTCACTTAATTCGCTATGGAATATGGAAAATTTAATTATAACGAAAGGAAGATAAAATGGATATATGGAAAAAGAAAAAATCACCATTTGGTTATGAGATAGATGAGAATGGCATAGATAGTTATGGTGTTGACCATAATAAATTTTCATTGCGAGATGAATTAGGTTATCAATATGATCGCTCGGAATATGAAAATAATATGTTGGGGTACTAAAAGAGTATGGATACATCCGGATAAAAATACCAACACTTATGGACGAGACGGTTTTAGTATTCATGGAGGTTTAACAAAAGGTTCGGGAGGTTGTATTGACATTCCGTGGCAAACTGATAAACTTGATGATTATTTAGATGGCTGTCAATATTCAGTACCATTATATGTTAAATATCCGAAAAACTGGTGAAAAAGGTAAGAAGAATGAAAGATAAATTTAAAGAAACTATAGAACTACTTAAACAGTTTAAATGGTATATTATGTTATATAGTTTTAATCTTTTTATTACAATAGATGAATTGTTTTTTACCACTCATCAAGAAGATGATGGAATTTGGAAATCTGAAGCGATGCGTGATGCATGGAATTATGTAAGTAAAGATGTATATGTAAATAGTTTAAGACTATTTCTTATTAATGAATTGTTACTTTTATGGGTTGCGCTATTATATATGCGTTCACATCCCAGATTTGCCAAATTTTTATTTTTGTATCCTTATATATACGGATTAATTAGCAATATGGTTGAATTGGTGCAAGATTTATTTTAATAAGTTTAACTGACAATCAAGAGCTGCTTGAAATAAGCAGCTCTTTTTTTAATTATAACGAAAGGAAGATAAAATGGATATATGGAAGAAGAAAAAATCACCATTTAGTTATGAGATAGATGAGAAAGGCATAGATAGCTATGGTGTTGATCATAATAAATTTTCATTGCGAGATGAAGTAGAATATCAATATGACCGCTCAGAATATGAAAATCAAATGTTGGATGGGCAAAATCCTATAAAACAAGTTTTAGGAGCAACAGGAGATATGATAACAGAATATTTTAAAATGAAAAATCACGGTTACCAAGGATTAGATGATTATCATCATTGTAAAGCAAATTATAATGCAGCTTCTCGAGGTCCATATGGATATAATGTCGCAAAATATTTAGGCGATAAAAAAGAAGAATTTGATTATTATAAAAATAGAGTATATAAAGGATTAAGCGAAGAAGATGCTCAAAAAGATAAAATTCATGATTTGGGCATAAATTCAATTGGTAGACTACATGGAGATTCAAGATTATATGATAATGCTCAAGATGCTTGTGCAAAATATCGCCTTAAAAATCCTAAATTCCCAAAAAAATATTGGTAAATCATATGCTTCATTCAAAAACTTTTAAGATTTGTTTCTTGATATTTATTTTAATCTTTACTTTTAAAAAAATTCATATTTTTTTGAAACAAGATAGTTGTTTGGATTTGGGGCAGGTTTGGGATTATAGCGAAAATCGGTGTCGTAATGATTGTTTGGCAATTACCCAAAATAATGGTTGTATTAAAATGACTATTGAACAGGTAAAAATATTTGCCGATTGTCGTCATAAACAAGCAGATTGTATTCCTTCAAAAGTTTTTGATGAAATATGCTTAAATAACGATTTGCCAATGCATAAAAAAACTAGAAATTGTGATTTAGAATTTAGTTTTGATGACTGTGCTAAACTCAATGATGAATGGATAATTCCTAAAAGGTGTTTCATTCAAAAATAAACCAACGAGGGGAAAATGGATAGAAAGCAAGCAAAAAAGATTTTGATGTTTTATAAAGTACTAGATTATTTGTTACAATTTGCTATAGCTCCATTAGTTTGTATTATAATGCTATTTATTTTTGATGGAGAGCATCTGTTTTCCCCATTTGTGGCTTTGTGGATTATATATATAGTTTGGGGATTTGAATTTAATTTTAAACGAACCCATAAAATAAGTTCATTTTATTATCAAAAAAACATCAGAAAATCTATTAAATACATTAAACTTCCACATGTGATAGTAACTCTACTCGTTGTAATTTTATCAATATTATGGCGTAAAGTATTTTGATTAATTGGCAATAAACATTTTCAGTTTTACTATGCATCTATTACTTGCACCTTTAAAGAAAAAATCATTATGAAAAAACTTTTTTCTTTGTATTGATAATTTTAGGAATGATTTTAGAGGCATAAAATAAAAAAGTTTTTTGACAAAAAAGTGTTGACAAGACAAAAAATATCCTCTAAAACGAGTGTCAATTAATTAAGAATATTAAATTATTAAATATACCCAATCTTATGACAAGGGAGTTATAAGTTTTGGGGAATCCTTTTTGTATGAGCATCGTCTGAAATTTTATTGCGCAAGACAGGCGGGATTTGTACTTACGGGTTGAGGTGTTTTGTTGACCGATCATCAGCATAATACCAAGAGCAGTTTTCGTGTAATTTGCTTGGATCCCTTGATGATGTTACCTAGTTTTCATTCAATTCATTAAAGGAGCATCTTCAAGCTGTTCCATAAAGAGGCCAAGAAGCATCGGAAATTATCTTCGCCAAACAAGGTGTAAATAACTGCGACACCTATTTGTCAAGGCATGTATCAGCTACGACATTAGAATTTAGCATGTTGCAAGTGGTTGTTTACAGCCTCTTTAAGAGCAAGCAATTTGCACACAAAAACTAACCGCCTTCCGTTGTATGGAAAGGCGGTTTCGCTTTTTAAAAATACTTATTTATCGCTTGTCTAAATTGCTCTAAAAATAACTTCTTAAAATATGACACGTTATTTTGCTCATAAAATAGGATTATTGCTTTTTTGTATTCAATCTCATCAACACTTCGATACGAAAGCGGACAATATCCGTTAGCTAACAAAATTGCATTACTTAAAATTCTTGATGTTCGCTTGTTGCCATCTTCAAATGGTTGAATATATGCAATCATCAAAACAGTAATGAGAGCTTTTTCTATTGGATTTTCGGTTTTGTTTATTACTTCTATCAAATTTTTCAGCGCTTCTTTTATTTGATATGAATTGTCTAATGGTTTGTAGTTGGTTCCGACAATTCCAACTATACCATTACGAATACCGGCTACAACTCCAAGCTCATCAACAAGCAGTTGGTGTAGTTCTTCAATTTTTGCAACAGTCAGATTCTTATAATATTCCGGAGCTTTCAAGACAAAATCTAAGGCTTTTTTATGATTTAACACCATATTTGTTTCTTCTTTAGTCTTGCCTTTTGCTGAAATGTTTTCATTTAACAAACGCTCTGTATCTAAAAGAGTATAGGTATTACCTTCTATTTTAGATGACTTCCAAGCAAGCTCAATAGTTAAACGTTCAAACTCTTTTTGTAACAGATTAGGAGAAAGATTGTTTCTTTTTTCTAGATATGTGTTGTTTAGTTGTTCTAATTCTATCTTTTCTTTTGGCGTTAACAAATCTTTTAGCGCTGTAAAAACATCAAAATTAAAACCTATGCTAGTAGGCAAGCGTTCATCTTGGTCTTTGCTAAAATAAGTTTCAATGTTTACGTCATTTAATAAATAAGCTTTTATAGAAGGATTATAAACCGTAGCTTTGGCAAGGCCTGATTTTTCAATGTCATTATTTTCTAATAACAGTTTCAAATCTCTGGTGATAGTCATTTTTGTTGCTTTATATCCCATTTTAGCGAGGAAAAATTCAATATCCTCACGTTTGGTATTCGGATTATCTTTTATAAAATCCAGTATTAATTCTTGACGCTTGTTATACATTTTTGCCCCAATCGTAACATTTTACTTTTTAATCGTAACATTTGTGTTACGATTAGTCAAATGTTTTTTACAACAAAATATTGACTTTATAAATAATTCTCCTAAAATGAAACCCAATTTGTTAAGCTTATTAAATTATTTAGATATAGCAGTTTTTCTGTGTCAGCTTAATATTGCCGGAGAGAACATTTCTAACCCAAAGATGGAGTCAGGTAAGGACTGGGTAAAAAAACACCTTTGGAAATTAGTAT
>JAZNVJ010000146.1:0-2976 GCA_045592765.1 Alphaproteobacteria bacterium
TTCAATAATGGTGGTAGATAACAATAAATCTGCTTTGCCGACGGCAAAATCGTTCATCACATCTTCTAATTGTCTAACCGGCATTTGCCCATGGGCAACAGCAATTTTTATATCAGGAGCTAAAGCCCTTATCTCTTGCTCAACTCCGAATATATCCGAAACCCTTGGGCATACAAAAAATATCTGTCCGCCTCTAAATTTTTCACGATAAATGGCTTCTTTTATCATCACCTTATCAAACGGCATTACAAAAGTTCGTGCTGCCAAGCGGTCTACCGGCGGGGTGGCAATAATCGAAAGTTGTTTCACTCCTGTTAGCGATAACTGTAAAGTACGAGGAATGGGAGTGGCGGTTAGGGTCAAAACATGGACATCTGACTTTAGTTGTTTGAGCTTTTCTTTATGAGCAACGCCGAAATGTTGTTCTTCATCAATAATCAGCAAACCTAAATTACAAAACTTGATGTCTTTAGCAAGCAAAGCATGAGTTCCGATTACAATTTCAATACTTCCTTCTTCCAATCCTTTTTTAGTCTCTGCGGTTTCTTTTGCCCCCACCAAGCGAGAAAGCATACGAACTTTTACAGGAAAGCCCTCCATTCGCTGCTTAAAATTAAGATAATGTTGTCTGGCAAGTAAAGTTGTTGGCACAATTAATGCTACCTGAGCTCCGGATGATGCAACAGCAAATGCGGCACGCAATGCAACCTCTGTTTTGCCAAAACCAACATCACCGCAAACCAATCTGTCCATTGGTACGGATGCGCCCAAATCAGCCATAACATCGCTAATGGCATTGAGTTGATCATTTGTCTCATTATAAGGAAAACGAGCGCAAAAATCATCAAACATACCTTGGGGGGGAATAAAACAATCTGCTTTTTTTAATTGGCGTTCGGCTGCAATCTTAATCAATTTTTCGGCAATATCGCGTATCTTTTGTTTGACTCTGGCTTTTTTTGCTTGCCATGCAACTCCTCCCAAAACATCAAGCTTGATATTTTCATCATCAGCACCATAGCGAGACAATACATCTATATTTTCTACCGGAACAAACAGCTTGTCATCATTAGCATATATTATCTTTAGACAGTCATGTGGAGCTCCGCCGGCAACCAAATTCTCAAGCCCCATAAAACGTCCGATACCATGTTCAATATGAACTACCAAATCTCCGATATTTAATGATGAAACATCGGCAATAAAATCTTTGGAAGTTACTTTTTTGGTATGACGGCGATTTTGACGTTCTCCTAAAATATCTTGTTCTGATATTAATAAAAATCCATCACCTTTAAAACCATGAGCCAAAGGCATTATGGTCAAAACCACTTTGTTTTCAGCTTTGTTAATTACCTCTTGCCAACTATCTGCCAAAGTCAGATTATTTGCACCATATTCACTAAGCAAAGAGGTTATACGTTCTCTTGAACCCTCCGAATAACAAGCAATGATACGTTTTAAATCCGAATTTTCATGTAAATATGAATTCAAATCCATATATACTTGTCCGGCGGCAATGTTCTTGGAACTTGAAAAATTACGCACCGGTATCACATTGCAATTAATAATCTTATCGGCATCTGGCAATGACATTGCACTAAAGCGTAAGGCCTTCTTTTGGTTAAAGCGGTTGTTTAACTCTGCTGACGTATAATACAGTAATTCCGGTTTAAGCGGGCGATAAGTGTCAATATCGGTGGCAGATTTGATTTGCAAAGCTTCTAACCTTGCTTGATAATAATCTGCAATGCTTTCGGTTTTAGCCTTAAGGGCTTCTTCTATATTTTTGCCTAAAATAACTTTGGCTGCCGGAAGATAGTCAAATATTCCCCCTAAGGCATCTTCATAAAAAAACGGAAGCCAATTTTCCATACCGATATATTTTTTACCCTCAGATATAGATGCATAAAGTTCATCTTCACTAAAAGCAGAACCAAAAGCTTCGCGATATTTGCTACGAAAACATTTGATAGTGTTGTTATCTAAAACAACCTCATTCATTACTCGAAAAGTATATTGCTGTATCTCACCAGTAGTGCGTTGATTCATAACATCAAAAGTACGAATACGTTCTATTTCTTCATCAAATAAGTCTATGCGCAATGGTTCATTTGTACCAACCGGAAATATATCAATAATATCACCTCTAACAGCATATTCACCAGGTTCAAAAACTTGTTCTACCCTGATATAGCCATTAATCGAAAGATAATGAACAAAATCATTAAATTTCAAGTCATCACCAACCCTTAGTTCACGCAAAGAGTTAAGAAATATTTTAGCCGGAGGGAGTTTTTGTAACACTGCTCCGATACTGGCAATAACTACTCTGGGTTGCTTTGAAGACGGATAATGAGCTAACTCCGATAAAGTGGCAATGCGCTCGGCAACAATATTGATATTGGGCGACACTCTATCATAGGGAACAGTATCCCACGCCGGAAAACGTAAAATCTTCAGCTCCGGCTTTAAGTATTGCAACAAATCGGCTGTTCTGGCTAATTCAACACCATCGCTTACAATATACAATATATCTGAATTTTGCTCACAAAACTTACTAAGCAGAAAAGCATCATAGCCATCTGCCACGCTTGATAAAATATGTTCATCCAATTTGTTAATATTGTTTTGCATTTGGTTGCCGTATTATAATTATTGGGTTAGAATATATACAATATCGTTAGGATAGCAACAACTTTTTTAACCGAGAAATTTATGCGCCCACAAATTTTATATCCTTTATTTGCCAACATATCCTCTATCAGAGGAGTGGGCGAACGTGTATATAAATTACTCAGCAATTTAATCGGTGGTGATAAAATCGTAAATATGCTGTGGCATTTACCCTCTAACATTGTTGATCGTTCCTATGCCCCCAGATTGGCTGAGGCTGTGTCAGGAAGAATTTGTACGGTTGTGGTAAAAGTAATTGAGCATATTCCGGCAAAAACATCTAAACAACCATATCGAGTG
>JAZNVJ010000147.1:0-12402 GCA_045592765.1 Alphaproteobacteria bacterium
AAAACATTACCAGTAGTCAGGCACAAATAATAAGCTCTTCCATCATTATCAACATCTGAACAACGGACTATTCCTATGTAGTCTCTCTCAGCATCTATACACCTTTCATACAGGAACTTATCCATCTGCTGAATTTTGTTCGCTAGTCCCATATTCCAGTTCTGTTCTAGTACTTTCTTAGAAGGTAAATGCCCATATATCTCATTAATAACACATTCTCCGGCAAATATACGTGCATCAGACCAACTAGTACCCCAAACCCCTCTAGCTTTTCCACACTTTCTGGCAAGAATAAAATTTGGCATTATTTCATAACCCCAAATTTCATCTTTTCGCTCAGGTATCAATTCCGGAAGGATCTCAAACTTACTGCCCTTGTTGTAAGCAAGTGGAAAGATTGGTTTACGTGACTGAAACCATTTTGTAATTTCTTCCTCTGTCATCTTTGTTTCAGCAACAACTTTGTTTAACGTTGCAAATTTTTCGTTTGTATTCATAAGATAAAATTTTATTTATTTTTTCCACGTCTTATCAATTCATTACGAAGAATATAACGCTTCCAGTACTGATGCTTGTTTCTATCAAGCATATCAACTAAAGCATCATCAGAATAAAACTTCACTCTTTTTGCAAAACGACGTCTTTTTCTTTCAAAGAGTTTATCACCAATGTCAAGGTTTATAACTATTATCAGTATACAGCCGATAAGAGCTATCGCAGTTAAAATAATATAAAATACATTTCCCATATAAAAATTTTTTAAATTATTAGATTAATAATAGATAATATGTTTATTTTTTAACACATTATTCTTTTAATGCAATGATTTTTTACGACAAATAATTATTAAAAGCTCCTTCAATCAAATCAATGGTCGTGAAATCACAAAAAAGCCTCTCAAATTGAGAGGCTTTTCGTTTAAGCAAAGCTAAAATTAGAATTCAAATTTAACTCTAGCACCGGTAGTGTAGTCTTTATCAATTTCATTGTCAGCACCACCTAAGTAGTAACTGCCATATACACCGAGGGCTACGTTTTCAACCGGATAGTAATCAAACTCAGCTTGAGCATAAACCAAGTTTTCGTTTCTGCCATCGGTTACAAAATCATAACGAACACCGGCATCAGCAGCCCACTCACCGGCATATTTATGAACACCGGCAAATGCAGATTGTGTCATTCCACGATTTGCTTCATCAACCTGACCTTCAACCTTATAAGTCATATATGGGGTTAAGCCATCACCCATATCATAACCTAAACGAACTTCACCTCTGAGGTATTTTTGCCATCTCTCATCAGTATTTCTCTTACCGTAATAATCTTTGGGATTATATGTAAAATAAGAACCTCTTACTTGCGCCATCCAATTACCTTCACGCATATTGTAAGCAGCACCAACTTCATAATCAAAGTTATGATCGTTATTATATAAACCTTCTGTATCGAATTCATTATACAATGTACCAAATACTGCAAAATTATCAGTTACACCATAAGTAACTTCTTCAACTGCAGTCATAGCATCATATTTACCATCTAATTTTTTAAATTCAACACGATTATGTTCAATACGAGTATCAGAAGCCACTTTACCTTCACCCGGCAAATAGAAAGCACCGGTCAAATCTGCGGCAGAAGCTGTGCCAGCTGCAAACATAACAGCGGCAGAAGCAAGTAACATAGTTCTAAATTTCATAAAGGATCTCCTTATTTAGTTAAAACTTCCGAAAATGATTACATAACCACTTTCGAATATAAGTAGTTTAGGTAATAATTATTAACAAATCAATAATTTAGCTTTTTTACTATTAAAACATTAAAACCCTTGCAAACAAAAGCTTTTACCGCTATATTCATCAAAACATTACAATTTGGAAACAAAATATGATTAAGGTTATCACCTTTGGCTGTCGCATAAATTCTTTTGAATCAGAAGTTTTTAAGGAAAAATTCAAAAACTCTGACAATTTGATTATTGTCAACACTTGTGCTGTTACAGCTGAAGCTGAACGTCAATGCCGACAGACCATTCGCAAATTGCGACGTGAAAATCCTAATGCTAAAATAATTGTGACCGGCTGTGCTGCTCAAGTTTCCACCGCAAAATTTGCTCAAATGCCGGAAATTGATCTTGTTCTTGGCAATAAAGAAAAAGCTGAAATCGAAAAATATATCTCCTCAACTGATAAAACTATTGTCAGCAATATTTTCAGTTATGACAGCTATGACAAATATTTAATTACCGGATTTGAAGGTAGACAACGTGCTTTTGTGCAGATTCAACAAGGTTGTGACCATCGTTGCACTTATTGCATTATCCCTTATGCTCGAGGCAACAATCGTTCTGTTCCTGCAGAAGATATTATCAACCAGATTAAAACCCTTGTTACCCAAGGTTTCAACGAGATTTGCCTAACCGGCGTAGATGCTTGCTCTTATAAACCTTCATTTTCTGAGCTTATCAAACAAATTTTGCAACAAGTACCAGATTTACCAAGCTTACAATTTGGCTCTCTTGACCCTGCAGCCATAGATGATGAATTTATCGAATTAGTAAAAAATCATCACAATATTAAACCTTATTTTCATTTTTCGATTCAATCCGGAGATAACCTGATATTAAAACGTATGGGACGTCGGCATTCTCGAGAAGATGTAATTAATTTGTGCCACAAATTACGCCAAGCTCGAACAGATTCTATTTTCGGAGCAGATTTCATTTGCGGTTTTCCGACCGAAACAGATGAACAATTTAACAACACCGTAAAACTCGTGCATGAAGCCGGTATAAGCAAACTTCATGTATTCCCCTACTCCGAACGCCCCGGAACTCCTGCCGCATTAATGCCTCAAGTTCCGGTAGAAGTTCGCAAAGAACGAGCTCGTATCTTACGCCAACAAGGAGAAGTTATTGATGACTAATTGGTTTGCCAAACTGGGACTAGGCTTAAAAAAATCTTCCACTCAATTGACATCTGGCATAAGCAACATTTTTAAAGGACGCAAACTAGATAATGCAACTTTAGATGAACTGGAAGAATTGTTTATTTGCTCCGATATGGGAATAAAAGCATCCTCCCAAATCATCAAAGAATTTTCCTCATTCAAAATCAGTAAAGATGCAACTGATGAAGATATTCGCAAACTGCTCAGTCAATCACTAACTAATATCTTATTACCTTGTCAAAAAAACTTTGAAATCATCAATCATCAACCAACCGTAATTATGATGGTTGGAGTTAACGGAGCCGGCAAAACCACTACTATCGGTAAACTGACTCATAAATTCAAAGATAAAAAAATATCTTGCATTGCCGGCGATACTTTCCGTGCCGCTGCAGTTGAACAATTAAGCATTTGGGCAGAGCGTAATAATATTCGTATTCATAAAGGAGAAAATGGTTGTGATGCCGCTGCTCTTTGTTTTGATGGCCTACAACAAGCTATCAAACAAAAAGATGATATTGTTTTTATTGATACTGCCGGAAGATTGCAAAACAAATCCAACCTGATGGATGAACTGCAAAAAATTATCAGAGTCATCAAAAAAATAATTCCTGAAGCACCACATCATATCTTGTTGTGCCTTGATGCAACTACCGGACAAAATGCCTTAGATCAGGTAAAAACATTCAAACAAATTGTTGATATCAACGGACTTATCATTAACAAACTTGATGGTACGGCTAAAGGAGGAATTTTAGCAGCTATTGCAAGTGAATGCCCTGTTCCGGTATATTTCATCGGCATTGGTGAAGGAATTGATGATTTACAAGAATTTAATGCCCAAAAATACGCCCAAAGCTTATTACAATAATTAGATATCATCAAACAAAAGGCTCTGCCGATAAGCAGAGCCTTTTGTTTGCATTCTCAAAACTTCATTATAAGTTTGCAGAATCTACTCTAATTCCAACACCCATAGTTGAACTCAAAGAAACTTTTTTCATATAAGTTCCTTTAGCACCTGATGGTTTTGCTTTAATGATAGCATCAATAAAAGCTTTAGCATTTTCATAGAGTTGATCTTCACTGAAGCTTGCCTTACCGATACCGGCATGAACAATACCATTTTTCTCAACACGATATTGAACTTCACCGGCCTTAGCTTTTTTAACAGCTCCGGCAACATCGGCAGTAACCGTACCCAATTTTGGGTTTGGCATCAAGCCTTTAGGTCCCAATACACGAGCAACACGACCAGCCATACCCATCATATCAGGAGTAGCAATACAACGATCGAAGTCTACTTTGCCTGAGAGAATGGAATCAACCAAGTTCTCAGCACCAACAACATCAGCACCTGCTGCTTTTGCTTCATCAGCTTTTTCGCCTTGAGCAAATACAGCAACACGAACTGTCTTACCGGTACCATGTGGCAAAGAGCATACACCGCGCACCATTTGGTCAGCATATTTAGGATCAACACCGAGGTTAACAGCAATGTCAATGGTTTCATCGAATTTTGCAGTTGCATTAGCCTTAACAATTTTTACAGCTTCATTCAGAGCATAAGCCTGATTCTTATCAACTGACTTATAAGCATTTACGATTCTTTTACCCATGATCTTACTCCACAACCTTAATGCCCATAGAAACGGCCTGACCTTTAACCATATTCATAGCAGATTCAACTGTAGCACAGTTCAAATCCGGTAATTTGGCTTCGGCGATCTCTTTAACTTGAGCCATTGTAATTTGACCGGCAACAACCTTACCCGGTTCTTTAGAAGCAGACTGAATTTTAGCAGCCTTTTTCAAATAATAAGCAACCGGAGGAAGTTTGGTGATAAAAGTAAAAGATTTATCTTCAAAAGCGGTAATAACAACCGGAACAGGAATTCCCGGTTCTAACTTTTGAGTAGCAGCATTAAATGCTTTACAAAATTCCATAATATTCAAGCCTTTTTGACCCAAAGCAGGACCAACCGGAGGAGAAGGATTAGCTTTTCCAGCGGGGATTTGAAGCTTGATTAACCCTAAAATTTTCTTTTTAGATTTAGCCATTTTCATTCCCTTTTGATTAGGATCGTGGTTCGAACCATGGCTGGCCTCCCACGAAATTATTAATACACGATTCGCACTTTGAGCAATCAAGATCACTCAAAATGTCGCCTCTATATATCACAATTGTTTCTTTTTGCAAGCATTTTTTCTTGCCTTAATATTTTTTGTCCAAAAGTCTTGCAATTTAAAATATGTCATTTATATTTTAGTTAGAAATATACAATTTATAAATTATGGATACGTACAAATCCAACGGCTTCCTCGTCGGTTCAAACCTTACCTATGAGGCCCAAGTTAAAGCCGTAAAAGATGATGCGGTTGCGTTCAGATTAATAAATTGCCATCAACAAGAAATGGTTGGTGTTTATTATCTGCCGTCAAACTGCCGAATAAACCCCCATACTATTTTTAAGGTTGGAGAATTCTGGCAGGTAAACGTAAATAAAATCACAAAACGTTTCCGCAAAAAAGAAACAATTTCTTATGCTGAAATAAATATTGAAGTTACTCCGTTGCATATGCCAACTGATGACTTTATTGCTCAGCATCCGGTCGGAAGCTCCGTAACAGGCGTGGTAAAACACAGCTTTCATTCCGGATTAACTACAATTTATTTAGACAAAGAAGTTGAGTGTAATATATCTTGCTCACAACCATTAAAAAAAGGCTGTGAGGTTTTGTGTAAAATACTCCGCTACAATGCTAAAACAAAAAAAATCAATATTGAAATTGTATGATTTCTTCCCCCGATTCGTAACAACGCATCGGGGTTTTTTTATTGTATTATAAATTTTTAGTTGCATTTTAAAAAAATACAACTATAGTTCTACATATCGCCATTTATAAATGACGGAGGACTACCCATGAAATGCATTGGCATAATGACCGGCAACTCTCTTGATGCCATTGATGTTGTATTAACCGAATTTAATAATTCATCAATTACTGATATTTGCGCTCACAGTAGAAATATTCCTTTAGCTTTGTCTGAAAAATTTCGCCAATTAAAGCAACAGCTTGCAGATAACAATGGCAATATTGAAGAAATTTATCAAAACAACCAAGATAAATTTATGAATTTACATAATGAATATGTTAATCTGGTTGCCGAAGCTGTTAATGAGCTTATAAAAAAATCTAATATTTCTAAATCAGAAATTTCTGCTGTTGGTTTTCATGGTCAAACTTGTCACCATTTTCCACCATCCATTGCCGGAAAAGATAATGAGCCTTCAACTTTGCAAATCGGCTCAGGGCAAATGCTTGCCGACCTTACTAATATTCCCGTTGTTTTTGATTTTCGCTCTGACGATATAATGAATGGTGGCGAAGGCGCTCCTCTGGCTCCAATGCATAATGCCCATCTTGCTAAAAGTTTAAAATCTCAAGGAATTTTTCCGGTTGCATTTTGCAATGGCGGCAACACCGGTAATATTGCCATCATATCCGATGATATCAACACTCGTGAAACTAAAACCATAGGTTGGGACGTTGGACCGTTTAATCACTTTGTTGACTATCTTGCCAGAACAGAAGCTGGTATTCCTTATGATAAAGATGGCAAAATTGCTCTTTCCGGTAAACTTAATTATGAATTACTGGACAAGTTATTTACATCATCCGTACAAACAAGTAACGGACGAAATTTTTTATTACAAAATCCACCCAAATCATCTGATCCTGCCTGGTACAAGATAATACCGGAACTAACAGACAAAAACATTCCTTTAGCAGACAGGATGCACACAGCCGCTTGCTTTAGTGCTCAAATTTTTGTTCATACTTTACACTTTATTCCTTTTTATATGGAGCGCCCTAAATACTTTTTACTTTTCGGTGGTGGATGGAACAACCCCGTCATTCGCAAATATTTTGAAGATTTAATATATCAAAAAATAAAATTTATCCCCAAACTTTCAAATGCCACAAAAGGATCTGATGCATATGATATAATCATAAACTTTGCTGACCAATATGGTTATAGCGGTAAATATATGGAAGCTAGAATTTTTGCCGATATGGCTAGGAGTTATTTAGAAAAACAACCTTTTACTTCAGCGGAAACAACCGGTTGCTATAAATCTGTTGTTTGCGGACAAATTGCTTACCCTCAAGGCTCAAATTCCCAATTATGGTCCAGAGCCGCTAAAGGATGGAGCAAAAAAGCTTAACTATAATTACATTTTCCTTTCCACACCCTCAATTCTGTACTTAACAAAAGCAACAGAAACATTTATATTATCGCCATAATTTCAAGGATAAAAAAAATGGAAGACCTTTTAACTTACGCAATGACTATAAACGGCACCAATGAAATGCCGGAATTAACCGTTAGCCAAATATCTGCTGAAATCAAGCGTTTTGTTGAAACAAGTTTTGCTAAAGTTCGTGTTAAAGGGGAAATTTTTGGAGCAAAACGGGCGGATTCCGGACATTGGTACTTATCTCTCAAAGATGAAAATGCTGTTTTATCTGCTGTTATTTGGAAAGGAGTCGCATCGCACCTTAATTTCAAACCTGAAGATGGTCTGGAAGTTATAGCTTCTGGAAAAATAACTACTTTTGCGGGTAAATCGTCATACCAGTTAACAATAGAAACACTCGAAATTGCTGGCACAGGTGCTCTTCTCAAACTTCTTGAAGAGCGAAAAAAACAATTTGCCGCTGAGGGATTATTTGATACCGCTCATAAAAAAAGCATTCCTTTTTTACCTCAAACTATTGGAGTTATAACATCTGCAAGTGGAGCTGTAATTCGAGACATTATTCATCGTGTAAAAGATCGGTTTCCATCTCATATACTTCTTTGGCCGACGCCTGTTCAAGGTGCAGGAGCTGAAATAAAAATCGCCGAAGCAATTAATGGTTTTAATCAACTAAAAAACAAACCGGATTTAATAATTGTTGCTAGAGGCGGAGGTAGTCTTGAGGATTTATGGTGTTTTAACGAAGAAATCGTAATTAGAGCTGTTTATAATTCTCAAATTCCTATTATTTCTGCAGTAGGACATGAGACAGATACTATGCTAATAGATTACGTAGCGGATAAAAGAGCTCCAACCCCGACCGGAGCTGCCGAATTTGCCGTACCGGTAAAAAGTGAACTCACTGCACAATTGCTTAATCTTCAATCACGCTTAATAAATGGTTGTAATCGCTATTTTTCTGAACGCCACAATTTTTTACAAGGTTTATCTCGAGGTATTCCTAATTTAGAACAAATCCTAAGCGAAGCGATTCAAAAATTTGATGACCGAATTGAACGCTTAAATTTATCTTTTAAAAATATGCTCCAAAATAAAAACAATCAACTAAGCTTGAATATTCTTAAACCTTATTACATCCAAAATATTTTTGAGAAAAAGCAAGAAAATTTAAATAATTTGCTGTTACGCTTACAATCGGTATCCGTTGATTCGGTTTTGAAAAGAGGATTTGCTTGGGTAAAAGATGAAAAAGGAGATACTGTATACGATAGTTTATCCGCACAAAAATCATCAACTCTTGAAATAAAATTCTATGATGGAATATACCAAACAAACAACACCTCATCTACATCTGCTAACAAAAAGAGCAAAAAAAATGAGAAAAAAAATGCAATCCAAACTGATTTATTTAATTTTTAGTTTTTTATTTATAAGCTACTCTGCAAAAGCTTTTGAGCTTTGTGGACATGCAAAACAAGGAGAAATCCTTATCGGCTTTGCCCCTAACGTGTCTAAAGCAGAAATTAATAATGTACAAATAACACCAGATAAAAAAGGCATATTTTTACTTGCACTAGGAAGAGATCAACAAGAAACAACAACTATCAAATTTCATCAGCAAGATAACCTTTCCGATTATCCGTTTAAGGTTGCCTCAACTGCTTGGGATATTCAAAACATAAAAGGTATTCCTCCCCGCAAAGTAACCCCTTCCGAATCAGATTTAAAAGCAATTGAATTTGAACAAAAATCAGTTAGAGAAGCTCAACAAAACCAAAATCTCACTCCTTATTGGCGCAAAGGTTTTATTATGCCTGTAGAAGGACGCACAAGCGGTAATTTTGGCGGACAAAGAATTATGAACGGAATCAAAAAAAATCCTCATGCAGGTATGGATATTGCTGCTCCATCAGGAACGCCTATAAAAGCAGCGAGTGATGGTGTTGTAACTTTAGCTCTAAACGATTTATTTTATTCTGGTAATGTTGTAATTATTGATCACGGCTATGGACTCCATACTATTTATGCTCATCTCCAACAAATAAACATCAAACAAGGAGACATTATAAAACAAGGAGATATAATTGGCACTGTTGGAGCAACCGGAAGAGCAACAGGACCTCACCTACACTGGGGAGCATCAGTTCATGAAACCAAATTTAACCCACTATCACTATTAAATATAAACAAAGCCAATGAATTTTGTTTTACATTATAAACAATTATTGTAAAATAAAAACCTAACCAGCTATATGAGGCTAAAGATGACAGAAACTACACATAAACAAATTGCCTGGGATTCCATTGTTTGCTTAATTGTAGATGATGATAAATTTTCACGCACATTCACTAAAACTGCACTTTATCAAATCGGCATCAAAAACACCAAAGAAGCTAACAATGCCAAGGAAGCTGTAGAAATACTTCGTAACTTCAAAATTGACATCATTTTAATGGATCAACAAATGCCCGAACAAACAGGACTATCGTTAGCCAAAGAAATAAAAAATGGAACTCACAATGGCAATAGTCAGATGCCAATAATTATGGTAACTGTTGACACTAAAGAAAAAACAGTTTTAGAAGCTAAAGATTTAGGAATTCATGAATACTTAGTAAAACCCATTTCTCCATTAGCTCTCAAAAAAAGAATTTGCACAGCTTTTGGCTTAAAGTATGAAAGGGTATAGCCTTGACCACCTTTCAAATTATGCTCTTATCTGCACTTCAAGGAATTACCGAATTTTTACCGATAAGCTCATCTGGACATTTGGTATTATTTTCTCATTTTACCGATTTCCCCGATCAAGGGTTAGCTTTAGATGTAGCGGTACATATCGGCTCCATTCTAGCAGTAATAATATATTTTTCCGACACCATTTGGAATATCATCAAATCACTCATCAAAACTCGCTTTATCCCAACTTTTAAGAATGTTAATGCCAAAACATTTTGGCTCTTAGTTATTGGCACCATTCCTGTAATGGCTGTCGGATATATATTATATCGTTGTGGAATAGAGGAATTTAGAGACCCAAAGCTAATCGGCTGGACAATCTTAGGCTATGGCATATTGCTTTACATAGCAGATAACACAGGAATGACCATTCGTAGCATCAAACACTTAGAAGCATTAGATGCCTTTTTAATCGGTTGCGCTCAATGCTTGGCTTTAATTCCAGGAACATCTCGCTCCGGCATCACCATAACCATGGCTCGTTTTTTAGGAATGGAACGCCGAGAAGCTGCAAAATTTTCTATGCTTTTATCTATACCTGCTATCGCAGCTGCCGGATTTTTAGTTGGTTGGCAATTATATAAACAAAATGATTTCATCGCATTATTTCAAAGTATTGATGCCATAACCTACTCTTTTATTTCATCAATTATTGCTATTTACTTAATAATGTGGTGGCTAAAAAAATCTACATTTACTCCTTTTGTAATTTATCGCATTTTATTAGGTAGTTTTCTCTTACTGGACTCATACGGATATTTAAACAAGTGGCTTGACTTATAGCCAAAAAATTATTATACAAAATGCAACATAAGCTCTGGTGGCGGAATTGGTAGACGCGCAAGTTTCAGGTACTTGTGGGAGTTTTCCCGTGAAGGTTCAAGTCCTTTCCAGAGCACCAATCTTGACAACCTCCTAAATTTGATAGGAGGTTGAAGTTTTTTCTCATTGAAATAACTGGATTTTTCCCTTCCATAAAAAAGTTCGCAAAAACAATATTTAAAATTCGTCTTTTTTCTTCAATTTGCGAATTTTTGAAAATCTCATAAGAATTTTGACTAAAATTCAATACCTTATCAATAGCTCTTTCCACAGAAGTATCAGGAGCTTGCAATGATTGATATGTTGCTAAGAAAAGGAGCAAATCCTAATATTGCTGATGAAATTGGTATTACACCAATAATGGTATCTACATATAATAATCATTTATATAACATAGCTATTTTATATCACTATGGTGCATCACTCGGCAACCAATGTGGTATATTTAAATTTGAATACATATGATATTGCAACAATAACCAAAGTACTAGAAACCAATACACTGCTAAAACAATTAGAGGATAATATAAAGCAATTATAAGTGAAATTTTGGGAGGATTGAAAAACTATTTAATTCATTATCAAGATTTGTCTGCCTGTGGTGTTGGCACAAAGCATTAACCCCTATAGGTATAATTTGCCCTGACATCCCTAGCGGAAAATATCAATACATCAAAGTTAATATTGAGGAGTGAAATGTGTTTATCTTCCTTGATTTATGCTAAAATTATAGGAATTATTTTTAATAATCAAATCATAAATATTTCCACCAACTTTTTTATCAAAATATGACTTGAGACGATATCTTGGTTCTATCATTGATGATAAGATATTAACTCCGTGTCTCTCCGAATATTCTTTTGCTCTTTGTTCTAAGGTCACTATTCCATTTTTATTTGATAAACTATCAGCCATTTGAGTTAATAAATCATAATCATTTGGAGAATTATTTTTGGTGTATTCTACAATAAAATCGTAGTCTTCCTTGTTTTCAAAGAACATATCTTTACATTCTTCATAAGGAGGAATTTCATTCCAAGGAAACATATGAACTAATACTGATTGGGCTATTTTTTCATCTTTATCAATCAATTTTTCATACCCTGTAATACTGTGAAACCTTGCCTCTTGTCGTTCATTAGTTCGGCAGACATCGTGTAATAAACCACAAATATAGGCTTGTGTTTCATCCATACCATCTATTTTTGAGGCAATAGTTTTAGCTATATTAGCAGCTGCTCTAATATGATTTTCATACATCCACCAACGAGACATATCTCTACCAATAGCAGCATCTCTCTCTTTTACTTCAGCAATAATATCTTCTGCTTTTTGAATTGATAGTGCCATTATCCTTTCTTCAACTCCTCAAACTTTCTATAACAAGATATAGCTTCTTCATTAAACGAATCATCAAACTCTAAGGTGGTATCTTTAATTATTTCCACATTATATGCTTCTACAATATCTTGCTTTTGTTTAAATACAATCATTACTGTTTCTATTCTTTCCAATATCTCTCTAATAGTAGGCAATATATTAGTTAGTACATATTGTGTTTCATCTTCCATACTTAAAATAATTGTATTTTTAGTATCCCATTTCAAATTATTGATTTCAGCAACA
>JAZNVJ010000148.1:0-9684 GCA_045592765.1 Alphaproteobacteria bacterium
TTTCTCAATTATCTTGTTGTTGAATTTGAAACTTGATTTGCTTGATCCAAATGTATTATTTGGTTTGATGCTCGGTGGTGCCGTTATTTATTGGTTCTCTGGTGCATCTATGCAAGCCGTTTCTACAGGTGCTTATCGTGCTGTTAATTATATTAAAAGACACATTAAGTTAGATGGCAAAAAGGCAGCATCAATAGAAGACTCTAAAAATGTAGTTCGTATTTGTACATTGTATGCACAAAAAGGTATGTTGAATATCTTTATTGTAATCTTTTCATTTACAATAGCTTTTGCATGTTTTGACGCTAATTTGTTTGCCAGCTATCTGATTTCAATAGCAGTATTTGGTTTGTTCCAAGCGTTGTATATGGCCAATGCCGGTGGTGCTTGGGACAATGCTAAAAAAGTTGTTGAAGTAGATCTTAATGAAAAAGGCACACCGCTTCATGACGCTGCTGTTGTTGGAGATACTGTTGGTGATCCATATAAAGACACTTCTTCAGTAGCCTTAAATCCGATTATTAAGTTTACGACTTTATTTGGATTGTTAGCGGTTGAGATGGCTGTATCAGCTCCTCGCTGTGTATCTATGGGACTTGGTATTGCATTCTTTATTTTGGGCTTGCTATTTGTGTGGCGCTCATTCTATAGAATGCGTATCGAAAAGCTATAAGATATTATTAGCAAAAAAAGGAGAGAGTAATTTTCTCTCCTTTTTTATTGATTTTTTTCAGAATAGTGTTATTAGTAAATTAGTTTATGATTATTGTTTCACTAAAATTTTTTTGTTATGAAAAAAGTATTATTTATCGCAATGTTAGCATTGCTTTTTAGTAGTTGTACTACTTTTATTCCCACAGAGTCAGAACATGATCTCTGGTATGCCATAAAAAAGATTGATGGTAAAGAACAATGGGGTGTGGTTCAAGATAAACATGTCAAGGCCATAGATATTAATGGCAAAAAGGTTGGTTTTATCCACCTCAGTAGTATAGAAAAAGAACTTGGATGGCCATATCCTGGATATGGTATCGGGGTCAAATATGATTCTATAAAGTTTGTTGATTTTCATTCACAAAAGATGTTTTTTGCCTATAAAGATGGTAAAAACTACTACTATTCTGAAGGCTTTAGATATTATGCCGATGAACAACCAGTAAAAAAGCTTGAATATATTTATTCTGGTACAAATAGATGCTTTAAGAATAAAATAGAAGCAAAGTTTCATCTTGAAGATGGTATGGTTTATACAACAAGTATGGGACCGGTAGAGGATGTTGAAGTTGGTTTTTGGGGGTTTGCCCTCAAACAGAAAGGTAAATGGGGTTATCTTTATGGGCGTTCTGATATTAAGACCAATGATAAGACATTTACTCAAACAGTTCCTTTTGCCTATGATGAAATTATAGAATCTATAGATATGAACTATATGAAACATTTAGTTTTTGCTCGTCAAGGTAATGTTTGGCATATCTATAACAAAGAAGGCGAAAAACTTCCAACAGATATGAGGATGATAAATAAAGCATTGGAAGTAAGAAAAACTGCCAAAGTTGTTAGGCCTAATTTCTTTTCCTATACCCGTTGGTAGGATTAAAAAACTGTCGTTTAAAATAAACGACAGTTTTTTATTAGCATAAAAAAATCAAAAAAGTGTAACACTTTATAAGTAAATTATATGTTATGATAAAATATCTGGGATAATTATGCCCAAATTTTAGTATTGCTGAAAAACAATAAAAGGTAGCAAAATGGTGCTAAAAAGCAAGATAATTAAAACTTTATTTTTGACGGCATTGTGTTTTTTGCCTATTTCATCATATGCTGCTAATAATTCAGCTGAAATTAAAGCGCTTTCTGCGCCTCAATTTTGGGCGAAAGTGAATAATCTTAACGTTGATGATGAAGAAAAAGAATATATTATCTGTGGGCAAAATGTTTGTCGCCAAAAGGATAGTAAAAATGATCAAGATGATACTTGGCAAAGATGTATTGTTAAAGTAACCGAGCGAAAAGGGGCAATCAAAACGATTGCTAAAATTTATGAATCTGTTGGCGCCTTTGAAGTGTATGTCGGAGGTGTTATTGCTGCATCGGGTTTTGGGGCTTTGATGGGGGCTGAGCTTGCAATTGGGGGTGCATCACATATTGCTTTTGGTGCAGCTTTAGATTCTGGTGTAGGTGATGTAACTATTAAACGCTATAAATATCAATGTAGGGATAATAAAGCTCCTATCCCCGAAGGATGGGAAGAAGCACCTGAAGGAGGATTTGTTCAAAGAGTTAAGCAACGAACCGGTGGCTGGCTAGCCAAAGCTAAAACTAAAGAGGAATCTTGTTATGAGGCCAGTGATGAAAATAAATACTGTATATTAACCAAAGATAAAGAAGGGAAAGACCAAAAATCAACCGTAGTTTATAATAATAAAGGTACTGCATTTAAGGGGTGTGAGGTTTTATCTGTAAAACTATATAATAATCGCCGTTGCTTTTTCTGCTCGCTATTCACCATTAGTGTTAAAGTTGCTAATGATATGACCGCTAAGTCTTTTAATACTTTTGCTGCAGCCTTTTCAGCCTTGATAGCAGTTGGTTTAGCTATATGGATTGCGATACAGGTATTATTACAGGTATCATCTGTTACCAAGCAAGATGCAGCAAAATTTATGAGCAATCTGTTAAAGCAATGCTATAAGTTTGTAATAGCTTTTTTGCTATTACAAAATTCATCATATATTTTTGAAAAAGCTATTTCACCATTAATTTTAGCCGGCATAGATTTTGGTACAATTATGATTGGCGAAGATAATATTAAAGTTGATGTGCATAATATGAGTGATGATAGCGGACAAAAGATGGAGAAGGAAAATCCAGGTGTTTTATCTCGAGCTAGTAGCATTATTTCTAATAAAGGAGAAGAACAGTATTTTAGTTCTAATTTATATATTCAATTAGACAATTTTATTGCTAGATTACAACGTAAGTTAAGTTTTATGCAAAGTGTTGGTGGCTCATTGCTTTGTATTGGTAATAACGCAATGCGAATATTTAACGGAACAAAATTGAGCTTTGGAGATGGTTTTAAGTTATTTATTGAGGGTATCTTATTGGCCGGATTTGGTTTTTTAATGGCCCTAGCTTTTGCTTTTTATATGGTTGATGCGATTGTCCAAATTGCGGTTGTTGGGGCTTTAATGCCATTCCTTATCGCATCATGGCCCTTTAAGTTGACATCTAAATATGCTCAAACTGGTTGGAGTATATTTTTAAATAGTGTATTTTTACTTATGTTTTCAGGATTGATAATAAATGTAGGTTATAATTTGGTTGATGGCGCTCTTAAATATTCTAGTGAAGAAGGCGGATATTCAACAGTTTATGATGGAGAAGAACAGAAAAAAGATATTGCTCAAACAACTGCACAGCAAGAAGTAGAACTTGGAGCATTGTATAAAATTGCGCAAAAAATTAATCAACAAAATGAAGAAGGATTGGCGCAGGTAACCGATATTTCCAGTGTAGAGTTTTTAATGCTACTGTTTTGTTGTATTTTCGCTTTAAAAATGATTAATAAAATTCAAGATTTGGCTGGTAAGTTTGCAAGTGGTGCGCTTAGTCCTATTGCTCCAGAAATTGCAACTATGGGTGCATCTGCAGCCAAAAACTTTGCTCTTAAAAGCACACAATCAACGAGAGAAGCTATGAGTGAAAGGTTTGAAAATGGTGTAAAGAATACTGTCAGCTTTGCTGTTGGTGCAATATTTGACCCTAAGGGCACAAAAGATAAGGTCGTAAATAAATATAATCAAGTTAAAAATGACTATAAGCAAATTAAAAACAACCTTAGTCGCAAATTAAGAAGAAATTCTGGTGTACAGGGTAATGATATGCAAAGAAAGAATAGAATTAAAGGAAACAATAGCGGAAGATTATCTGAAGAATAATCAGTCTTTGATATCTGTATCCAATTTATGTTCTACAAGTCCAAACGGATCTTGATGAATTATAATTTGCGATTGCGGATAAGCTTTTTTAATTTTTTCTTCTACCGCATCGCTATATTTGTGGGCATCATATAAACTTAAGTTTCCATCAATTTCAATATGCATTTCAAACATATAGCTACCTCCAAGATCATGAGTGCGTAAATCATGTACCCCATTTATATGATTGCAAGACATTGCAATTTTTATTATATCATCACGGATATTTTCATTTAACTCTTTATCCATTAGTAAAGATATTGCGTTTTTAGCCAAAGAATAAGAACTGGCGATTAAATAAGCAGCAATTGTGAACGCAACCACAGTATCTATCCATAACCAATTCCATTGTTCAACGATTAATAAGCTTAATATGATGATAATATTTGTTATCACATCTGTTAAATAATGGACAGCATCAGCTTTAATCGCTTGAGATTTTGTTTTTCGTACCACATAACGTTGAAATAATATCAATCCTATAGTCAATAATAAAGAAAAACCCATAATCATCATTCCAATTTTAGTTTTTACTACAGTCACCGGAGATATTAGGCGCATGAAACCATCATAAATAACAAAGAGTCCCGATCCGGAGATAAAAGCAGCTTGAAGTAAGGCGCTTAAAGATTCAGCTTTTCCGTGTCCGTAGCGATGTTTGGCATCAGCCGGTTGTGAAGAAATTTTTATAGCCCAAAAAGTAACACCGGAAGCAAATAAATCAGCAGCACTATCAATCATTGATGACAGTAAAGCCAAAGATTCGGTATAAATAACCGCAATGGTTTTGATTATAATAAGAACTAAGGTCAAAGTTATACTGGCAATAGCCGCATATGTTTTTAGCTTATTGTTGTTTAGGGACGAATTTGTTGGCATTTTCTAACCTTTCCATATCTGATGACGATATTTCATAAAAAATGCCATTAGCATAAGTTGCAAATTTTTGCAATAAGTCCTCTTTTCCGGTGTTTACAAAGTTATAAGCTGCATAATATTTTTGCTTGGCTTTATAAAAAGATATATTCAATTCAATATTGTTTTCAGCTTTAACGTTTATTGCTAATAATAATTGAGGGTTATCTATGTTGTTTTGAGGTGAAAGCAAGTGAGTATTAAGCAGATATTTTGCCCAATTGGCGACATAATTTGTATTTTTGTTATTGTTTATACTGATTAAGCGTCCAAATTGCAAATTCCAAAGGGTGCTATATGTCCAGTTTTGCGGATTAATATCTAAATCAATTAAGTCAATTTCCGCAAGCCATACTTGAAATTTGTTTGCCATTCGAATATAGGCTCCTCTGCTTCCTCGTCCCAAATCGAGATCATATTTACCGACAAAGAAGTTGATAATTTTTTCACCCTTATCATTTTGTAAGATAATTTCCGTTGCCGGAGATTTTTCTTCTTCTATCGGGGTTAACCCAAAAGCAGGTAAGGTTTCTAAACCGCTAGCTTTTGCTTCATAGTATGTAGCTTCAATCAATGCGCTTAAAAAACTACGTATTCGGTTTTGATAAACTAAGTAATTAGGGTAATTTTTTAATTTCCATACTCCGTCATCTTTATAAAAAGACAACGACAAATTATGTTTTTTAAGTTCAATTTGGATAACTGAATTTATTTTATTTTCAAGATTAACAAATAGAGGAGTATTTTCCAGTTTAATAGTCTCATCTGTCTGATTAAAGGTTGTGGCAGCTAATCCCAAAGCAAGTAATGTAAGAGCCAAGCAACTCAATATTATAATTTTCGCATCGGGCTTAAACCCATTTGATGCATTTTTTTTGAGCTTAAAAATTAAAGGTATTAAAAGCCATAACAGTCCTAATATTGGCAACAAATAAATATTTATAAATTCCATATTACTTTTTATATTTTGAGCATAAGCTGAAGCATCTTTACGTATTTGATATAGATTTTGGCGTTCAGTATTAATTTTTTTACGTATTTTAGCGATAACAGCAAGTTCATCAGGGGTAAAGTTATTTCGTTCTTCAAATTCTCGTTTAGCTAAAATTTCTTTCATTCCTTGTTGTGCTTTTATAATGTTATCGAAAATTTCTTTTTCTTTAATTTTGAAGTTCTTAGTAGCTTCAATTTGCATTTTTTTGACTTGTTGAAAAGGACGTTCAAAATACTTTTTTCCTCGAAGAGAAAGAAGAGTTGTATCTCCACGTAGTTCATCAAGAGCATTAAGAACAAAATTAGCATTATCCAAAACAGGAATTGAATAATTTTCTTGCAAAATGGTCAGATGTTCCGTCCAAAAACTGTCAAACAATAAATCGCTATCTCCGACCGCAATAAGCTCAAACTTTGAGCTCGGTTTTTTTATTTTAGCAGCAAGATATTTAGGATTGTTATCAGATTTAAAGTTACGTAAGATAACCGCAGGATGAATTCGCTCATAAACCGTTTCCACCCGAAGCAAAGCAGAATTTTTTCCCGCTTCCAATAATGGTTCAAAATAGATGTTGGCATCTTTTAGTGGGACTATTATTGATGCGGATGTAAGCATTATTTTTTGTAGTTTTTGTGTGATTATAGATGATTGATTAAACCCCTGTCCTTTTATATAAAATTGGATTGCATCTTGAATAAATTCCGGATTATTTCCGTAATTAATAGACGCATCAATCATTGATGAGTTATCTAAATCAGCAACCACAGCTTGGTTAATAAACGAAATTCCCCAGTGTTTTTCTAAATCGGCATAATTGGAAGCTGAGAAGTCTTCGGTTGTAGGAGCGATGTTTTGTAACGCTTCTGTTGCAATATCAAAAAATGCTAAAATTTTACCGCCCATATCAGAATATTTCTTTATTTCATCAATCGCTTGAGAGCTAAGTGTTCTGGGGTGAGCAATCATCAAAACATCAACTTTATCCAAGCTCAGGTCATCTTGAGGCAAGTATATAAGATTATAAAAGCGTTTTAGTTGCTTTATAATTTCCCATTCTGGAGTGGCTACGTTATGTAATACTCTTTCCGTCATTGGTAAAGAAGTTATTAAGCCCAAATTAGGTTTCTTGTGTTGTAGCAAATATATTGCTTCGGTTAAATCCTGCTCGATGAAGTTTTGTCTTGCCAGCGGAAAAAAAGGAATGGTTTGAGAATTGTTTCGCTCATCGCTCAAAACCAGTCCGAAATAAGCATTCGTATTCAAATCAATAATCGGCATAGGTTGCAATCCGGCAGCCAGAGCTTTATCTTCACTATCACTAAGCGGCAAAGGGTTATATATTTTAACATTAATTTTATTTCCAGAGATATCGGCATATGTATTCAAAAGCAACCGCACTCTATCAAAGAGGATTCTGGTTTGCGGATTCCTTTCACCCAAAATAGGAGAATAATACAATCGTGCGGTTGTCTTGTTTTTTATTTCATTCAAAATTTTTTTTGTTGCCGGAGTAAGGGTATAAATTTTTTCTTGTGTAAAATCAAATTGGATATTGCGTAAATATGTATTAGCCAAAAGGTTTATGCCGACAAATCCGATTAATAAAGCAATGAATAAGATTGTATAGTAAATTTTACTTGATGATTTAAACCATATTGTTGTGCCTGAAGTTCTAAAGCAAATAATCAAAACATTAAAAATGCCAAATAATAAAATCAACGAGCCGAAAAATACAATATCTCTGGCTTCCCATAAGCCTAAGCAAATAGTTTCAAAGTGAGCCAAAAAACTAAAAGAAGACACTAAGTCAATTAGAGCTGGAGATAAAAAGTCACGTAATCTTCCCAGAACAAACTCTAATCCACTTAAAAAGAACAATAAATTTATTAGCACCGCAATAACTAAAGCGATAACCTGATTTTTGGTAAGCGCAGAAACCATTTGCGAGATTGCGGTCATCGTTCCGGCAAGAAGTAATGAACCCAAATATCCGGATAAAATCACCATATTATCAGGATTACCGAGAATGTTTACAGATATCCAAAAAGGAAAGGTCAAAAATAATGATAGCGCACAAAAAAGACAAGTAGCAAAAAACTTTCCCCATACAATCGTGCTTGTGGCGATAGGCAGAGTTGTTAGTTGAAGAATGGTTTTAGAACGAAATTCTTCAGCCCACATTCGCATAGAAATTGCCGGAATAAACACCAAATAAAGCCAAGGTTGATAAATAAACATTGGTATTAAGTCTGCTTGCCCTCGTTCAAAAAAGTTTCCGAAATAAAAAGCGCAAGCACCATTTAATAACAAAAAGCAAATAAGATAAATACATGCAAGAGGCGACATAAAATATCGGCAAAATTCAGTCTTGGTTACAATCCACAATTGATTCATTATCAAAACACTCCGCACAAAAACTTCATATTTAACTTATTATAATGACAAAAGTTAAACATAAAGTGAATGTGCAATACTTAATTAATAAATTTTTATTTATTTTGTTATAAGTTAGTGTTTAAGGAGAAAAAATGACATTATATTTAATTTGCGGATTTATTATCGGCTCATTATTGCCCTACATTGCTAGAAGATTTGCTAAATTTATGCCGGCAACACCGGCTTATGCATTCTGGCAGTTGTTTTTTTATGGTAAACGCAGTAAAAGATATTATAAAACTAAATTATTTAAGAAATATTTTGGGCGTTCATTAATTAGCGGTTTAATTTGTTGCCTGCTCACTTATGCCTTTACCATTCATTTTGATTCTAATTTGTGGTGGTATTTGAGCTTTTTATGGCTTACTTTGCTTTTGGCAGAAATAGATTGGCGGATGTATTTATTGCCAGATATTTTAACTGTCCCCCTTTTAATCTTGGGATTTTTTGTTGCTACATTAGGGTATGGATGGGTTATTCCGGCAGAGAGTGCGTTGGGAGCATTGGGGGGCTATTTTATACCTGTTGCGGTGGCTATTTTTATGCTAAAACGCAGTAAAGATGCATTTGGTGGTGGAGATATAAAGTTTCTTGCTGCATTAGGAGCTTGGTTAGGTTTGGTTCCTTTACTATATGTTGTGGCATTGGCTTCAATTCTAATGTTGGTTTATATGTTGATAGCTCAAAAGCGCTTCATAGCATTTGGGCCGGCTTTATCTTTTGCTGCAATTTTAGTTGTAATCTGTGTTTTTTAAGATAATATGATACAAAACTTGGAGGAAAGTATGACAGTAAAAAAGAAATCAGCATTCAAAACTCTTTACTATAAAGATGAACAACGTCGTTTGGCTAAGTTAGTAACTGGTTTTAGTTTTGATATGTTTATTATGGGAGTTATTCTAGCTGATGCAATCGTACTTGGTTTGATGACTTCTGATTTGTTAACATACTATTTTAATCAAGGGCTTTTTTTGCTAGATAGATTATTTATGGGCATATTTATTGTAGAAATGTTTTTGAAGATTTATGCTCTTAAGAAAAAATTTTTTGCTTCTGGTTGGAACTGGTTTGATCTTATAATTGTTGCTGTTTCTTCGATTCCTGAAACCAGTTCTTTTATTGTTTTGAGGACATTTCGTTTATTTAGGTTGTTCAAATATATTCAAAGATTTTCTAAATTACATAACCTAGTAGAGGTTTTTATCTCTTTATTACCAACATTTGTTTCATTTGTTTGTGTATTTGTAATCTTTTCTTATGTTTTTGCAATTATTGGGGTTAGTTTGTATGGAGATGTTTTTGCAGATTTTTCCAGTTTAGGAGTTGCTCTGTTTACCTTGTTGCAAGGATTCACTC
>JAZNVJ010000149.1:0-2518 GCA_045592765.1 Alphaproteobacteria bacterium
CATACATTTTCAACTGATCACCAGGTTTTACCGGTTTGCGGAATTTAACAGTGTCTATAGACATAAACAAAACACTTTTTTTGTTTTCTTTATAGTCATCTGATGCAGAAACAACTATCGCTCCAGCAGTTTGAGCCATTGCTTCAATTTGCAAAACTCCGGGCATAACCGGATTACCTGGGAAATGTCCTTGAAAGAATTCTTCATTCATAGTGACGTTTTTTAATCCCATACCTTTAGCTCCGGGGATTTCTACTTCTAATCTGTCTACCAACAAAAACGGATAACGATGCGGTAGCATCTCCATTATTTCTTCAACATGATAAATCTTTTTTTCTGACATTTTATATCATCCTTTGTTATTTTTTTACGGCTTTTTGAACATAAGAAACCTGACGCATAAAATCTTTAATCGGCACAGCCGGATAGCCCATAACTACCGCACCAGGTTCAATATCACGCATAATGCCCGATTGAGCGCCAATTTGTACACCGGTGCCGATATTTAAATGATCTGCTACCCCGACTTGACCACCACAGACAACATAATCACCAAACTTGCAGCTTCCGGCGATACCGGTTTGTGAAACCAAAATACAGCCTCTGCCAAGTTGATTGTTATGCGCTACCATTACTAAATTATCTATACGGCAACCATCGGAAATTACCGTATCATCTAAAGCTCCTCGATCAACGCAACTATTAGCTCCGATTTCTACATCATTGCCGATAATTACTCTGCCTAATTGTGGAATACGCTTGTGAGCTCCTGCAATTGTCTTGAAACCAAAACCGTCGTATCCTATACGAGCACCACCATAAATGTAACAATCATTACCCATTAGGCAATGTTTTATGGTTGCACCGGAACCAATACGACAATTTGTTCCGATTTCACAATCATGCTCTATTACAACATGATCTTCAATAATACAGTTTGCTCCAATCTTTACATTTTCACCAATAACAGCATAATTACCAATATAACAATTTTCACCAATTTGTGCGGTTTTTGCAACAACAGCTGTCGATTTTATTTCTGCCTCGGGTAAAATCTCGGAATAAAGAGCGTAATTCAATTTTACAAAACCTAAATGCGGATCATCAGCAATAAGCTTTGCAACATTGGGATTTACATATTCAGCCAATTCCAAAGTTGTAACACAAGCGGTGGCTTTTATTTCTGCACCAAGAGCTTTTTTCTTTTTATCAAAAAAGAAACAAATATCCCCCTCTTTTGCTGTTGCCAAAGTTGCTAAATTTTTTATCTCTAATCCTGCTGTGGAAGAATCAGCTAATTCTGCGCCACAAATCTCAGCAACTTTTGCCAAGGTAAACGGACCGTTATTTTTATAAAAGCGAGTATCAACCATATTTAAAACTCCTTATCTTATAATCTGGTACCAAAGTTAAGACGGAAAACTTGAGTTTCATCATAATCTTCCTTAACAATCGGGAAACCAAAGTCAATATCAATTTGTCCCATCGGAGACAACCATTGGAAACCAAAACCTGTGGCTACACGAGGAGTTGATGAATATTCAACATCAGCACGATTTAAGTTATCAGGCTTGCCCAAAGCTCCAACATCAACAAATGTTCTACCTTTGATGCCTAATTCATCTAATCCTATCGGGAAGGTTACCTCACCTCCACCATAAACCATCCAGTTGCCACCTAAAGCATCATCAGTATATTTATCTCTGGCGCCAATACCGGCTACATCAAAACCTCGCATGGTGTTACCGCCCAAATAATAACGATTGGACAAGCGAACATCTTTACCACCATAACCGGTTATATATCCGCCATTTAGGAAGAATTTGAATGTATAGTGATCTGCTAAAGTATAATATTGATATAACTTAGCGTCAAATTTGAGATATTTTTCATCACCACCTGCGCCGGCAACATCATTACCAAAAGATATATAGTAACCTTCTTTAGGGAAAATATAACTATCTCGTTTATCATATACGATAGTTTGACCGATAGACGAATCTACATAACTCCCTTCTTCTTCTTTAATATATTTAGATGCTCCACTACCAACGTTGGTAATCTCATCTTCTCTTAAAGTATAACGAATTTGTTGTGATAAGTCATCGGTATAGTTCCACCCCATCCGTAAACGTCCGCCTGTGGTATTGCTATCATATGAGCTTTCGTCTTGGTAGTCATCTTCTGTACGGAACAAATCAAAACCGGCTCGCAAACGTCTGTCTAAGAAATATGGCTCAGTAAAACTAATGCTGTAATCTTGCGAACGTTGAGAAACTCCGGCGTCTACACTCAAACGCTGTCCCAAACCTCTAAAATTATTTTCAGTAACACCGGCTCTAACTAAAGCTCCGTTAACCGTAGAATAACCTATACCAACGTTGAAGTATCCTGTCGATTTTTCTTCAACCTTAACGTCTAAATCTGCTTTGTTATCTCCTTTCGGAGTGGTAGAAATATCAACTGTGCTAAAATAATCTAAATTCTCAACATTACGACGAGAATCTTTAATTTTAGA
>JAZNVJ010000150.1:0-7654 GCA_045592765.1 Alphaproteobacteria bacterium
AATCACTTACGCCTAATGACTAATCACTACAAATACTTAATTATTACAAATCCGCCAATTAGTAGTATCAAAAACAATATCGACAACACACCCAAATGTTTTTCAATAAACTCTTTCATCGGAGCTCCGTATTTTTTCAAAAGCCATGCCACCAAATAAAAGCGCATTCCACGAGCAACAATTGAGGCTACTGTAAAAGTAATAAAATCAAGCCTAACTACTCCACTGGCAATAGTAATCACTTTATATGGAAATGGAGTTATTCCGGCTCCCAAAACTATCCAAGCTCCCCATTGATGATAATATTCCTTAAACACATCAAATTGATGCAAATATCCATAAAATTCCAATATCGGTTTAGCAATCACATCAAAGAAAAAAACGCCGATAGCATAACCCAAACATCCACCCAAAACACTGGATATAGTAGCTACTCCGGCAATTGACCACGCTTTGTTTGGTAAAGCCAAAATCATTGGTATCAACATTATATCAGGTGGTATTGGAAAAAACGAACTCTCCGCAAACGCAACTAATGCCAAAAACCACATTGCATGCGGAGATGTAGACATCTCAAGCATCCAATCATAAACAGATTTTACCAATTTTTGAAACCAATTCATCACCAAATCCAACTAATTATTAATGACAATTTCCACAACAACAGTGATGTTGTTTTTCATCGTTCATCTGTTTAACTGCTGCTTCATATGTGTTTTCAAGCAACATTGCTACCGTCATCGGTCCTACTCCACCGGGTACAGGAGAAATGTATGATGCAACTTCCTTAACTTCTTCAAAATCAACATCTCCACATAACTTGCCATCAACCCGATTTATCCCCACATCAATCACAACCGCACCTTTTTTAATCCAATCTTTTTTTACCAATTTGGCACATCCGCATGCGGCAATAACAATATCTGCATCCTTTACTACATCAGCCAAATTTTTAGTCTTAGAATGAGTAATGGTAACTGTGCAATCATTATTCAGCATCAACATTGATACCGGTCTTCCAACAATATTAGACCGTCCAATAACAACTACATGTTTTCCTTCTAATTTTATATTTGCTGATTGCAACAAACGCAATATTCCTTTAGGAGTTGCCGAAACAACTGCTGATGGCTCCTTACAAGCTAACAATCCGGCATTGTAAGGATTAAAACCATCAACATCTTTTATTGGACTAATCGCCGATAATATATTCAACGGATTAATATGTTTAGGAAGCGGCAGTTGAACTATTATACCATTAATATGCGGATTATCATTTAATTCATGAATAATTTCCAATAATGCATTTTCACCTATAGTATCATTAAGCTCAATAACTTCGCAACCGATTCCCACTTCATCAGCAGCTTTTTTCTTATTACGCACATATATCTTGCTAGCCTCAATATCTCCTACTAAAACCACAGCCAAAATCGGCATTGTTTCGCTATTAAGATTATCAATTTTTTGCTTCAAATCAGCTCTTATTTTAGCTGCTAAGGTTTTACCATCCAATATTTCTGCACTCATATTTATTCCTCACTCAACCAACATCTTATTTCTTCTTCTGTAATTGGTAACAATATTTTTTTATACCTATCCAATTCTCCGCCAATAATCTCAATTTGCGATTTTGCTATTTTCAGTTCTTTCGCCAACAACTTAATCAGCTCATGATTAGCTTTTCCTTTTTCCGGTACACTAATCACACTTATCTTGAGCCACTCATCGCCATTAGGATCAACAAAAATACCACCTATCTTACAACAAGAAGAGTTAGGCGCAAGCCTAACTCTCAAAATCATCCCTTGTTGTGTATTATCAAAAACCAAATGATTACACCATCAATGCACTAAGTTGCATCAACAAACGACTTACAAAAATCAAAGCCAACAACAAAATAAATGGTGATAAATCAAAACCGGAAACAGGAGGAATTTTTTCACCAATCTTCTTATAAACAGGCATAGTTGCTTTATCTAACAATTCAACTGTTTTTTGGGCATATTTATTACTTGGCTCTAATACTTTAAAATGTATCAACCAATACAAAACAATCTGCACAACTACAATCTTAAAATAAATATCTACCAACAAACTGATAATATATACAAATGGCTCAAAAATAGCACCCATAAATTTTCTCCTTAAAATTAGCTATCTTTTCTTTGATACTCCAGACATATTTTACTGTCAATAACAAAACAACTTATTAAGCATATAAGCGTTCATTATCAGCCATTTCTCTGGCTACTCTAGTATACTCTGCAGCTACAAAACGACGACGCATACGTAATGCAATATTAGAATTTTCATCTTGTTCGTAGTAGATTGCATAACGTCCGGTATTTCTACCGCTGAGCTCGACCAATCGTTTCATTTTTCCTTTGTTTCCTTGCAATGTTATTATTTTGTTTTGAGCTTCATCTATATTGTGAGTATCCGGTCGTGAATGAGGAGCAATACCCTCTACTCCTGCCTCAAATTGTTTTTCATAATTATCATAATTTCCATTATTATTAATTGCGATACGATTAAGCATTCTCAATGATTTTTGTTCTAGCTCTTTAGCCAATCTTTCTTTTTCTTGTTCTTTTTCTTCAACCGAATAACCTTTTGCTTGAGAAGTACGCTCTCGTAAACGCCTCAATTCACTAAGTTTAAAATATAGAAAACCCAAACGATTTTCTGCTGCATCTTTGTAATACCCGCTACTATTACTTCGAGCTATTTCAAATAATGAAATAACCAGTTTTAATTCTGTTTCTCTATCGTTCAAAAAACTAACAAAATTATTTTTTTCAATAGTTTCTTCTCTGGTTTCACCATCAACTTTAACAGCAGTTTCAATTTCAGCCTGATCATTAACCCAATCATGATATTCTGATTGGGGATTTTCTCCAGAATACATATATTGCAAACCTTCAGCCAAAGAAAAACTAATATCACCTACTGCAACCGGTTCGTTATTATGAACAATAGGATCTCCTTTAGCTACTTGATGTACAAATTTTTTAGCTTCTTTTTTTACTTCTTTACGATCTTTATTTTGCAATACCGCAACATTTTTATCGATATTTTCTTTTTGCTTTAATGGCGGCTGTTCAGAGGAATAAAAACTATTTTTCCAATTTTGCTCTATCAAATTATGGTGATTAACCATTCTTTCGTATTCTTTAAATTCCCAAGAATTAAAAACTTTAAACTCAGCATCCGAATATTTTTCTTCCAACATAACCAATAATCTCCCTATTTATTATTTTAAACTTTTTCAAAGATTATTTTACCTTCCTCAAGCCATACTATTCTATCTATTACCCATTGACTTATTTGCTCAATTTTTTCCAATTCCAAATTCATTGCTAAACCAACCTTACCGATAAATAATATTTCTCTATCTGATAAATCACCATCAGAATTTGCCAACATACACATTTCTTTAATTAATTCCATCGCTACCTGACGACAAGATATTTTTGCTGCTAACTTAACAATATCATCATCTGTAGTTGCCTTGATTTCCTCTGCTAAATTTTCTGATAATTTGAAAACTTTAAACAATTTTGTAATAAATTCTTTTTCTCCCTCATCAATATTTCCATCTGCATCAGCTAAACGAACCAATGTTTTTACAAATATCAACTTGTCTTCATCAGACATCATATTCAATAAAGTCATATCTCTCTCCGTTGTTAACATTGTCATTTTATCTCCTTTCATTTCTCCTTGTTTGATTTTATTTTAGCAAATTTTTATAAAAATACAATCAAAAAGCAAAAACAATCACTATATAAACAAAAAACATTTGAATTTATGGCAATTTGAGCGTATGCTTAAAATAGGTAATTTAATTGTAAGAGAAGAAATTGAAACAATATTACATCAAAACATTCGGCTGCCAAATGAACGTTTACGATTCGCATCGTATTGCAGCCATTTTGGAGCAGCTCGGCTTTACTCCTGCTTCCAATATCAAAAACGCAGATTTGGTAATTTTTAATACCTGCCATATTAGAGAAAAGGCTGCTGAAAAAGTTTTTTCTGACCTCGGTCGTCTAAAAATAATAAAAGATGAACGTGCCGAACAAGGATTAGAAACCATAATTGGAGTTGTAGGGTGCGTTGTTCAAGCTGAAGATGAAGAAATAATCCGTCGTTCTCCATTTGTTGATTTTGCAACCGGCCCACTCACTTATCATCGCTTACCGGAGATACTACAAAGAATTAGCCGCAACAAAGGATTTCCGATTATTGATACTGAATTTCCGGCCGAGTCTAAATTTGACTTTTTGCCTAAAAATAAATCAATGGGCGGAAGTTCATTTTTAGCGATTCAAGAAGGATGTAACAATTTCTGTACTTATTGTATTGTTCCTTATACTCGTGGTGTAGAAACCTCTCGCAAAATTGAGGATATCCTTAATGAAGCTATCAACTTGGTAAACGAAGGTTCTGTTGAAATAAATTTATTGGGACAAAATGTAAATTCATACCATGGTAAAGATGCATCAGGTAAAGAACATAATCTTGCCTATTTATTACGTCGATTAGCTGATATTAAAGGATTAGAACGTATACGTTACACTACTTCTTATCCGGCTGATGTTGATGATGATTTAATTGCTTGTCACCACGACTTACCGCAATTAATGCCTTACTTGCATTTACCGGTACAATCAGGCTCTGACAAAATTCTCAAAGCAATGAATCGTCGTCACAGCAGTAATCAATATTTAGAAACTATTGCCAAATTAAAAGAAGCTCGTCCTGACTTGCAATTTTCTTCCGATTTTATTGTCGGTTTCCCGGGAGAAGAAGATGAAGATTTTGAAGCAACTCTCGACTTGGTAAACAAAGTCAAATTCTGCCAAGCATTTTCATTCAAATATTCTCGACGAGCAGGTACTCCGGCAGCAACCATGACCAACCAAGTAGAAGAAAAAGTAAAAAAAGAACGCCTCGACATTTTGCAAAAATTACTTTCTTCACACCAATTAAACTTTAATAAAGAAAGTATTGGTAAAGTAATGCCGGTATTGTTTGATATTAAAGGACGTCATAAAGGAGAGCTTATCGGGCGCACCCCTTATATGCAAAACCTTCATGCCGAACTTAGTAAAGAATATTGCAACAAAATCGTAAACATCAAGGTTACCGGAGCCAACGTTAATTCATTATCCGGAATTATGGAAGGAGAATAGCCATGGCAGAAATTCATTTTGAGCTTTTCAACAATCATTTGGTTCAACAATTGGTTGGTCCACAAGATTCTAATTTACGTTTAATAGAAAAAATTTTAGGCGTTGAAATCGGTTCATTTGGTAATCAAATGGACATTAAAGGTCCTGCTGAAGCTATTGAACAAGCAAAAACCGCTATTGATGTGCTTTATAACAAAGTAAGCAAAGGCATTAATATTAACGAAGAAGAAGTAAAAGCCGCAATCAGAATTTCCGGTGGACAAACTGATACTGTTACCGCTCAAGATTTGAGCAATATTGTCCTTAAAACTAAAAAACGTCATATCTATCCTCGTTCTGCAACTCAAGCATTATACATTCAAGAAATGATGAAAAATGAGTTAGTATTTGGCTTAGGACCTGCAGGTACAGGTAAAACTTATTTGGCGGTTGCTCTTGCAGTATCCATGATGCTGGAAGGAAAAATAGATAAAATTATCCTTTCCCGTCCGGCAGTAGAAGCCGGAGAAAATTTAGGCTTTCTTCCCGGTGATCTTAAAGAAAAAGTAGATCCATATTTACGTCCGTTATATGATGCACTATACGAAATGCTTCCGGCTGAACAAGTTGATAAAAAAATAGCTTTAGGAGAGATAGAAATCGCCCCCCTCGCCTTTATGCGTGGTAGAACTCTTTCTAATGCTTTTGTTATTTTGGATGAAGCACAAAACACAACTCCAATGCAAATGAAAATGTTTTTAACTCGCTTGGGTGAGAATTCTCGTATGGTTGTAAATGGCGACTTAAGTCAGGTAGATTTACCAAGGGGAACAATTTCCGGATTACGAGATGCTTTAGATATACTAAACGGAACAGACAATATCGGCTCTGTTCGCTTTAGTGCAACAGATGTTGTTCGTCATGGACTGGTTGCAAAAATCGTAAAAGCATACGAAGAACGCAGCAAAAAAGAATATGGTGATGAATAATTATCAGTTAAATATTGATATTACAGATAACCGTTGGGAAGATAAACTTCCCAACATTTGTAATATTTGCCAAACAACATTTGATACTGCTATTGAATATCTTAAACTCAATAATCTTTCAAAATTACTTACTGTCGCTAAACCATTAAATATTAACCTCCTCCTTAGCGATAACAATAAGATACAAGACTTAAACAAAGAATTTCGCAATTTAGATAAACCGACTAACGTTTTATCTTTTGCCAATATTGATGATCCTGAGTTTGAACAATATATTCAATATGAAGATATTATTGAGCTTGGTGACATAATTATTGCTCTTGAAACAATGGAAAATGAAGCAAATATAAAACAAATTTCCCTACAAAATCACCTTTGTCACCTCTTGATACATGGCATTCTTCATCTTTTCGGATATGATCATCAAGAAGACGAAGAGGCAGAAGAAATGGAAAATATTGAAATTTTAATTTTACAACAATTAAACATTTCAAATCCTTATCTTGAGGATAATAATGATTAAAGATAAATTACTAAAACATTATCGCTTAGTTTCTTTTTTATGCGGTTGGCTTGCTGTATTATCTATGCCGCCTTTTTTTCAACTATGGGCACTGTTTATCAGTTTTTCCACCTTACTATGGTTAATTTGCCAATCTGATAATGCTAAAAAGTCTTTCAAAAGCGGATATTACTTCGGTTTTGCTTTTTTTGCTTTCGGGCTTTTTTGGATAAATAATGCTCTTCTATTAGATTTTAGCACTTCTTGGCTTATTCCTATAACCTTTCTGGCAACCGGATTATTTTTTGGATTGTTTATTGCCATTCCATCTTGGTTATGTTTTTATTTTAGAAACAATATATCCCGTTACATTTCTTTTGCCGCACTTATTGTAATTTTTGAATGGATACGCAGTTTCTTCTTAACCGGTTTTCCATGGAATTTATTTGGAAGTTCATTAGTTTTTAGCAATTCACTGATTCAATTTGCATCTATTGGCGGAACATATTTACTTTCATTGCTGACAATATTGGCAACTTCATCTTCATTTTTGATAATAAGCTCAAAACACAAATATCGTTTAACATTTTTATTAATCCCCATCCTTATATTTAGTATAATGTTTATTTATGGTAATATGAGATTAAAAAAATACCAATATATTCCCTCTGATATAAACATTCGCATTGTTCAACCATCCATTCCACAAACGTTAAAATGGAGCCCGGCAGCTTTAGAACAAAATCTAAATACTCATATCCAAATGTCTCAACTACCAAATGATAAAAAAATAGATTTTATAATTTGGAGTGAAACCGCATTTCCTTTTTCTATTGAATATGATGATTACTACCGCAACCATCTGAAATATGCAATTCCACAAGGAAGTTTTTTAATAACCGGAGGTATCCGTTATCAACTTAAACAAAACAATCAATATAACGCCTACAATTCTATGTTTATTGTCGATGACAAACAAAAGA
>JAZNVJ010000151.1:0-6488 GCA_045592765.1 Alphaproteobacteria bacterium
AGCTTAATGAGCGTGAGCAGTATATAATAAGACATCGTATGCTCACAGATACTCCTCAAACCTTAGAAGATTTAGGGAAAAAGTTTAATATTAGTCGTGAACGTATTCGTCAAATTGAAAAAAGTGCATTTGATAAATTAAAATCATTAGTTTTAGTTGCAATTAAAATAAAAGAGTGATATACTGACAAAAATAGACGGAGAAAAGCATGAACGTTGAAGCTAAAATTGATAATTATTCCCCCACAATGATCTCTGCAGAAGAAAAAGCAGTACATGGGTGGGATGTTGTATCTTTTAATGAGCGTATGACTAGCCGTCTTAATAAAATGCGTTTGCTCAGTGCTGAAAATGATGAAGCGAATGTTCGTACTTCCGACAAAGAATATATCAGACAATAATATTGCTAAATCATCTGTGTTGCAGATGTTTTTTTTGGATTCTTAATGTTCTCTGAAGTTGATAATTTATTAAAAGAAACTTTGCAAAAACTTTCTGTTGCAGGCGTTGAAAGTTCTTTATATGAAATAAGATTACTTCTATCTGCAGCAATGGGTGTTGATTTTACTCAATTAAGAATCACCCAAATTTGTCCCAGTCCCTCTCAGTTACAAAAATTTCAAGAAATGATAAATCTTCGGCTTAGTCATATGCCGGTAGATAAAATATTAGGAAAGAGAGGTTTTTATAAATATGAATTTAAGACTAATATCGATGTTTTATCCCCAAGACCAGATACTGAGATTTTGGTAGAAGAAGCAGTTAGGGTTATTAAACAAGAAAATTTATCAAATGTTTTAGAATTAGGTGTTGGTTCTGGGTGTATTATTCTTAGTTTGTTGGCAGATATATTTTCGCTAAGTGGTTGGGGTGTTGATATATCTTCAGCGGCTCTTAGCGTAGCTAAAGAAAATGCTATATCTCTAAAGGTTGATAATCGTCTCATATTAAAACAGGGAGATTGGTTTAGTTCTAATTTTTTAGATTTATTTACTAAAAAATTTGATTTATTAGTTTCTAATCCACCTTATATATCATCAAGCGAGATTTTGAGTTTAGATGAAGAAGTTAAGAATTATGATCCGCTTTGGGCCTTAGACGGAGGCGTTGATGGCTTGGTGAGCTATCGTCAAATTGCAAAACTATCATCATCACTATTAAATACTAATGGTTGGCTTATTTTAGAAGTTGGTGAAGGGCAAGCAGATGATGTTATAAACATATTTACTGACAAAGGATTTATGTGTAAAACAATACTAAATGATTTATCAGGCACACCAAGATGTATAAGTCTAAAAAAATAAGTTGCATTTAATAAATTAATATGTATTATGACAATTGTTTTAAGGCACATTATTTTTTTGATTAGGTGTCTTTAATTTCATCAAAACAAAAATATTTAATTTTTTAATCAACCTCAATTTTTTTTGAGGGATAGTTTTATGGTAAATTTTATGAAAAAAAATAATAAATATCGTTCTTCAAACAACAATTATAATAATCAGATATATTCTCTGAATTATAAATTTGATAGTATTAGTGTTGCTGGTAAAATTAGCGGTACTGCACTAGATTTAATTAAGCGTTATAATGAATTAGCTAAAGAGGCTCAAGGTAATGGCGATTATGTAGCTGCTGAAAATTTTCGCCAATATGCTGAGCATTATCGTAAAATTGTAACTGAGATTAATGAGCGCAAAAATCAACGCACTCAATATCATAATAATGAAGAAAATACCTCTTCTGGAACTAATGAGCTTCAAGCTGCAAATACAGAAGAAATATCTCAAACGGCAAACGATACAGTTTTATCAGATTCTAATGTTACCGAAGAAGCAAAACCTACTTCTAAACGTTCTTTTAAGATTATTGAAATAAATTCTTCAGAATTAGAGCCTGTTGCTGTTTCTCGTCCTCGTACTAGAACTCCTCGTAAACCTAAAGTAGAAGAGGTTGTCGCTCAGTAGTTTTTGCGGAGATTTTTTTGAATGTTTTTTATTGCTTTTTTTATTTTAGCATTAGCTTGTTCAATCATTACCATAAAAACTCTTATCGGTTATGGTGAGCTAAAGCTTTTTTCTAAAATAATAATAGCATTTATAATTGTTTGGGGATGGATGGCTCCATTAGTTATTAAGGTTATAGATTATTTTTCAACTCTTTCACTCTGGGCATATAATTTAATATCAGTAATTAGCTATACACTTATGGGTTTTGTCATTATTGTCTTTTGTTTGCTTTTGCTTAGAGACATTATATGGTATAGTGTCTATGGAGTTGCAAAACTTTTACACAAAGACAATTGGTCGATTAATCCCAAAAATTTGAGTGTATTAAAATATGCTAATCGAACAGTTCTGTTAATGTCCGTATTAATTTGTGTTTACGCAATTAATCAAGGTGTTAAGTTACCAGACTTCAATAATATTGTCATCGAAAGTAATTTATTAAAAAAAGACGTTCGTATTGTACAAATTTCAGATTTACATATAGATAGAACAACTCCAATAAAAAGAATAAGGAATATTGTAGCCAAAATAAACTCAGTTAGTCCAGATATAATTGTTATGACCGGAGATATTACTGATGATACGCCGATATTTTTAGATAAGCAATTAGCAGAGCTTATGAATTTAAGCGCACCTCATGGAGTCTATGTTTCTATCGGAAATCATGAATTTTATAATGGTTTAAGTGCTTGGATGCACAAATATCAGGAATTAGGTTTTAAGGTCTTATTTAATAAAGGTGAAACAATTGATAACAATATCTTTATATCAGGTGTTCCCGATGCTCATACTGCCAATTCAGAGTTTGGAGCTAATATTAATTTTAAGCAAGCTTTAGAAGGTTCTAACTATGATCAATACCGGATTTTATTATCACACAATCCTGATATAGCAGAATCTGTTACAGGTATAAACTATCAATTGGTTTTATCTGGTCATACTCATGGTGGACAAATATTTCCATTTCACTATTTTGTAAAAAAAGCTAATAAGTATTTGAGCGGTACTTATCGTATTAATGGTATTAGGCTTCATGTTTCTTCTGGAGCAGGAACTTGGGGACCGAGTATGCGTCTTTTTGCGCCGTCTGAAATTGTAATTATTGATTTGCTGAAAAAATAACATCATAACTTGATTTTTATATGTTCCTCTTACTATATTAAATATATAAGAGAGGTGCATTATGGATTTTGAAAAACTTACAACCAGATCTAAAACCGTAGTTGAAGAAGTTATAAAACTTGCCGCATCATGCAAGAATCAATATATAACCCCCTTACATTTATTAAAGGTTTTGCTTGATGCTAAATATGATGTTGTCAGAACTTTATTACAACAATCAGGTGGCGATGTTCATAAAATTATCAGCCAGATCGATGCATCTTTAGCAAAAATTCCTCAAGTTGCCGGAGCATCAGTTCAAAGTCTGATGAGTCAAGAGTTTACCTCCGTAATGATGAATGCTGAGAATTTAGCAAGTAAAGCCGGTGATAAGTATGTTACAATTGAAAGATTGCTACAATCTTTAACAATTTATGCCGGAAATGAAGCCTATGATATTTTAAAATCAGCAGGTGTTGATGCAACAAAAATGAATTTAGCAATTAATGGTTATCGTGATGGACGTTTGGCCGATTCTGAGAGTGCCGAAGATACTTTTGAAGCATTAAAGAAATTTACAAATGATATAACAGCTAAGGCAAAAGAAGGAAAATTAGATCCGGTTATTGGCAGAGAGCAAGAGATTCGACGTACTATTCAGGTTTTATCTCGTCGCACCAAAAACAATCCTGTTTTAATTGGGGAACCAGGAGTTGGGAAGACTGCAATAGTTGAAGGTTTGGCTATGCGTATTGTTAATAATGATGTTCCAGAAAGCTTAAAAGAAAAAAGGTTACTTTCTTTAGATTTGGGAGCCTTAATTGCTGGAGCTAAGTTTAGGGGAGAATTTGAAGAACGCTTAAAAGCAGTGTTAAAAGATGTAGAAAATTCTGATGGTGGTATAATCTTATTCATTGATGAAATGCACACTTTAGTTGGGGCTGGAGCATCGGAGGGGGCAATGGATGCTTCTAATTTACTAAAGCCAGCATTGGCTAGAGGGGAGTTGCATTGTCTTGGAGCAACCACTTTAAATGAATATAAAAAGTATGTAGAAAAAGATGCCGCTTTAGCTAGGCGTTTTCAACCTATATATGTTGGAGAGCCAGATGTTGAAGAAACTATATCTATTTTGCGAGGAATTAAGGAGAAGTTTGAGCTTCACCATGGTGTCAAGATTTCAGATAATGCGTTAATTGCTGCAGCAACCTTATCAAATAGATATATAAGCGATAGATTTTTGCCTGATAAAGCTATTGATTTAATGGACGAGGCAGCCAGTTCGCTTCGGATGAGTATAGATTCCAAACCCGAAGAATTAGATGAGCTTGATAGGCGTATTTTACAATTGAAAATTGAGCGAGAGGCTATAAAAAAAGAAACAGATTCCAAATCTAAAGAACGAGTAGATTTAATTAGTTATGAAATATCAGGCCTAGAGGCCAAAGCAAACACGTTGGAAGAAAAATGGAATTCTGAGAAAAAAGGTTTGGCAAATTTCACAGAGTTGAAAGATAAGTTGGATAAAGCAAAAATAGAAGTTGAGATTGCCAAAAGAGAAGGTCGTTTTGAGCGAGCAGGAGAACTACAATATAGCATTATTCCCGATTTAGAGCAGCAAATATCTAGAGCAGAACAAGCAACTACAGAAAATAAAAATGGTTTTTCCGAAACTGTAACTGATGAAAATATAGCTAGTGTTGTTTCTAAGTGGACAGGTATTCCGGTAGACAAAATGCTTCAAGGAGAGAAGGAAAAGCTATTACATATGGAGGATTTCTTAGCTCAAAGAGTTATTGGGCAAAAAGAAGCTATAAGTGCAGTTTCAAATGCTGTTCGTCGTTCAAGAGCAGGAATTTCAGATGCCTCTCAACCTATAGGGTCATTTTTATTTTTAGGTCCAACTGGTGTTGGTAAAACTGAGTTGAGTAAAGCATTAGCAGAGTTTTTATTTAATGATGAAACAGCTCTTTTGCGAGTAGATATGTCTGAGTATATGGAGAAACATGCCGTTGCCAGATTAATAGGCTCTCCTCCTGGATATGTTGGTTATGATGAAGGTGGTTTTTTGACTGAGGCAATTCGCCGACGTCCATATCAAGTTATATTATTTGATGAAATTGAAAAGGCGCACCCTGATGTGTTTAATATTTTATTGCAAGTTCTTGACGACGGGCGTTTAACTGATGGTAAAGGTAGAACAGTAGATTTTAAGAACACTATTATCATTATGACCTCTAATTTAGGTTCAGAGATTTTATCTTCAGCTATTGGTGCTGATGATGGTCGCCAAATTAGAGCTAAGGTTATGGACATTGTAAAATCAGCATTTCGTCCGGAATTTATTAATCGTATAGATGAGATAAGTATTTTTCATAAGCTTGATAAAAATAATATCAAGGATATTGCTAAAATTCAAATTTCTAATATTGAACGTAGACTTCAAGATAGAAATATTCATATTAGAGTTACCGAACCGGCATTTGTTTGGATTGTTAATAATGGATATGATTCATTATATGGTGCACGTCCACTTAAAAGATTACTCAAGAATCAAATAGAGAACAAATTAGCTTTAAAGATTTTGGATGGAGAAATAACAGATAATTCCACTGCTGATATAATAGTTCAAAATGGAGGACTAGAGATAATTGCAAACAAGAAACACAAATAAGTTATATTTTAGTATTTGGGCATAACAATATTATTCCACTTTATTTATTTGTCTTTTTCTATAACATAGCATCAGGAAGGATAGACAAATGAATAAAAAGACACTGTTATGTTTAAGCAAAGACCAAAGTATTCCATATAGTTTAAGTGGAAGCTATGATTTTGATATGTACAGCATTGGCGGTAATTCCGGTAATAATGTTTTTCAATATTCAATTCAAAATATGTTGTCTTCAGATGCAGTTGAAATAATAGCTCGCAAAGATATTAAAAATAATTATAGTTGGAATGATTATAATGGTTTAATGATTTTGCCTGCCAATATTTTATCAGCAAGCTCTGTTTATAAGCTCAAATATTGGACAGATACAATTCGTAATATTAAATTACCCGTTTATGTGGTTGGATTGGGCGCTCAATCTCACTATAATTATTCATTTGATTTTCTAAAACCGATAAAAAAAGAAGCTTACGAGTTTATTAAGACGATATTAGATAGTGGAGGAAGAATAGGGTTAAGGGGTTATTTTACTCAAGAAGCAATTTGTAAGTTAGGCTTCAGAGATGATGATTCTGATGTTATTGGTTGTCCGTCTATTTTCATTAATGGTAAAGATTTAAATATAACACTTCCACAATTAGCGGAAGAAGAAATAATCCCCATGCTAAATGGTAATCAAGTCGGATCGTAGCCATGTCGTTCTGT
>JAZNVJ010000152.1:0-9141 GCA_045592765.1 Alphaproteobacteria bacterium
ATCCTTTATGAAATATTCAATCTTTCTTTTTGGACAACCATGCAATCGTTTATCGGTCTTTCAACTTGGATGTTCTTCTTAATTGCGATTGAAAATTTAGGCGAAAGAGAATTGGCAATATCTAATATTTTGCGAAGTATCAGCTCACTTACTTTTATGGTCATTGCTGCTTTGAGTGCTACAGCTAATACCATAACCAGCAACCTTATCGGATGTAATGAAGGGCAACATATAAATCTTGCTACAAACAGAATCATCAAACTTGCATATTGGATCGGAATCCCCCTAACTATAGCATTGTTAATATTTTATCAACCGGTAACCAAGATATATACTGACAATCCTAACTTATTGGAAAATATTTTTGCTCCATATGCAATGATGTTAAGCTCTTATATAACTTTAGTACCAGGGATGATTTGGCTTAGTGTTATATCCGGAACAGGAAGAACTAAACTTGGAATGAATATCGAATTTGCTTGTTTAGTCATATATGTATTTATGGTGTGGTATCTGATAATTAATTTGCGCACCAATTTGACTTGGGCATGGAGTTGCGAACAATACTACAATTTCCCCTTAATGGCTATTACTTGGTATTATCTTTATAAAAAGAAAATAAAGTATCAGAATGTATAAAAAAGAAGCCTTGATTTTTATCAAGGCTTCTTTTTTCGATGGTAGGGGTAGTCAGACTCGAACTGACACGGCCTGAGGCCACAAGATTTTGAGTCTAGCGCGTCTACCAGTTCCGCCATACCCCCATCGGTGTTGACATAGATAATATATTTAATTTATTACGTCAACAACTTTTTTTGAAAAATATAAATTATTTATCTGAAACGTCAGCGCCATCGCCGGCAAGTCCTTTGGCGATATTCATATTTATACTTATCAACACATTAAGTTTTTGCGGTTCAGGGTTTGCGATGGTGTCCACAGTCCTTTGGAACACAAACATTGCCAAAGATAAGATATTTTTCCTTACCTCAGATGGTTGCGGACAATCATCTTCCTTCATTGCGGATGCGATAATTGCCCATAGTTTGCGGTTTTTTTCTAAAGCTTCATCCAACTCGCTTTTACGCTCTTCCCAATTTTCTTTTATCTGATTTAAGCTTGATGCTGTACGAATTAATGCACGGCTCTCCAATTCAGCTTGCGTCAAACCAGATACTTCATTTTGCGCATAATTTTGCGAGAGGTTCATGTATTTTTTTTCCTTTTAATAAAAGTTTTTTAATATAATTACGTTATGATTATAATCACTTATAGTTACTCAATAGTAAATTTTTTTAGGGAAAGAGCTTTTTATGAAAAAATATTTTTCTGTATTTTTGTTTTTAATATGTATTCTAACCAGTGTTTCATCTGTTTGGGCGTTTGTGATGTATGATGGAAAAGCAAAAGCAAAAATTAAACATGCAACCTACATTGGTTTTGCTGATTATCCGCCATTTGGAGCAGTAGAAAATCCTTATCAACGTAAACCGGGGAAATTCAGTTCAGCGTTTAAACCTTTGATTGAACACTTGGAAAAAACAGAAAAATTTGAATTTAATCCGACATTTTTATCTTCATCTTATAAAAATAATATATCAATGATTAGAACGGGACAGATTGACTTATTGCTTGGGATGTATTCGGAAACAAAATTGTATAATGGCATTGAAATTGTTTATCCGGCAGCATTTATAAACCCAATAACCATAATTATGTTACCAATGCGTATTGATGAAGTTAAATCAGTAGATGATTTAAGGAAATTAAAAGGCGTTAGAATCGAACGTGAGATATTTAGTGACTATGTAGAAAAACAAATTGAAAACTTTGATGTTATGAAAGTTAAAACTTCTTATGAGCTATTTGAACATTTGTTTGAAAAAAAAGCTGACTATATTGTCACAAGTCAATATTTCGGACTGATTGAAGCATCTAAATTAGGATTGCGCAATCAAATTAGTGTCGCAAAGCAAGCTTTATGGCAAGAACCAATGTTCATAGGTATTTCTAAACTATCAAAGAATCGTGAAATGCTTAACCAACGCATTACTGCTTATTTGTCTGCACCAGAAAACAGAGAGAAAATTAAACAAACTATTATTGATATGGTAAATAATGCAGATGCTCAAAACATTGGAGTGGTGCAATCTACTTTTGATTTAGAATAAAACCAATAACATTCTTGACCTTTGAATTGAATAAGATAATATTACTTTAATTTTAGAAAGGTTTGTATAATGGTTTTATTGATTCACCATCCGATATCTGCCAGTGCCCGTAAAATTCGTTTGCAAATGAGCGAAAAAAAAATGTTGTTCATTTTGCGTGAAGAAGAGCCTTGGAAATTATCTGATAAAATATATGATCTTAATCCAGCTGGTGAGTTACCTATATTTGTAAAAGATGGAAGAGTAATTTGTGGTGGATATGCTATTAGTGAATATTTAGAAGAAACCTGTACCGATAATCCGCTTATTTTTGGCGAACCCGCCCAAAAAGCAGATATCAGACGACTAGTGGATTGGTTTGACAATAAATTTCATAGAGAAGTATATCGTAACATTGTATTTGAGAAAGTTCATAAACGTTTTGCGTTAGGGCGTTCTCCAGATTCCAAAACACTTAAAAACGGATTAAATAATCTTAATTACCATTTGGAATATATTGAATGGTTGCTAGAAAGAAAACAATATTTGGCATCTGATATAATATCTTTAGCAGATTTAGCCGCAGCCGCCCAATTATCGTTGGTGGACTATTTGGGCAGTGTTCCTTGGGAAGAGTTCAAAACTGCTAAAATATGGTACTCAAAGATAAAATCAAGACCATCATTTAAAGATATATTAAAAGATAATATTAAAGGTATTTTGCCTGCAAAACATTATGCAAATTTAGATTTTTGAGAGAGCCAAAATGATAAATATTTGTAAAATTTTGATTGTTTGTTATCTGTTGTGTTCCTGTGCTTACTTAGGTAAAGGAAACGGACAATTGGTGTATCATTGGGAAAAACCATATACAGGGGTTGAAAAATTTTCTCGTGACCATTCAGAGTGTATGACAAAAGCTAAGGCAATTAAAATAATTCCAGATTTTCACTCCTGGTTTTATTCTGAAGAAACAAAACTTGATACAAGAGCTGACTGGAAATCCGATAAGGGAATTTGGGCAAGTTATGTACCGTATCCTGGCGCACAACCTTTAGTCGTTAACTATCGTCATGACGATAGCGATATCAGTCCTTCTAAATACAGCAGATGCATGATAAACAAAGGATATTCATACAGAGAACATGACATTCCAGAAATAACTAATATTAACCTTTATCGTTAAAATTATTTCATTGTATTTGATAAAAGCTAAAATCATTACTATATCCTCCGCCTATGGCTTTATAGAAAGAAATAATATTTTGATATATTGCAGTATTGCTGGTGATTTTATTATTTTGAGCTGTCAGATAATTTTGTTCTGCGGTTAATACATCTGAAAACTCTAATAATCCTTGTTTATATTTTACAAGAGTAAGTTCACGAACTTGTTGCTGAGCTTTTAATGCTTGTTGCACATAAGAATTCTTTTTATATTCTTGCTCTAACTCTATCATACTGTTGCGAATATCCAGTGCCGCATTAAGCAGGCTTGATTTATATAAATTTAATTGTTGTTTTGTTATAGATTTTTGCAAATCAACATTATTAACTAAAGCGCCCCAATGAAATAATGGTAAATTGATTGTTGGCGAATAAGAATACAAATCTGTTTTTGAACTTATTAATTGGGATAAATGCTCAGATTGCCAGCCTAAAAAACCGCTAAGTGACACACTCGGAAAAAGTGCTGCAATCGCTTGTCCTATTTTTGCATTTTGGGCAATCAAATTTTCTTCTGCTATTCTTACATCCGGACGTTGACGTAAAATGTCAATCGGCAAATTTGAAACTTTATTTATATCAAATGAGAATATTTTTCTAACCGAATTATTATCATGGTTACTCAATAAACTGTTTAATTGTTCAGGCAGTTGACCGACCAAAACGGATAGTGAATTCTGATAAGATGAAACAGATGCTTGTAAATCTGGTATTTGCGTTAATGTTGTTTTCAGTAAATATTTTGCCTGATTCAATGCTATATCATCAGCCAATCCGACATCATATTTGTCTTTTACCAATTGATATATATCTTGTTGTAATTTTTGCGTTTGTTTTGCAATGGACAGTTGCTCTTGCGCCTGACGTAAGGAAAAATAATTATTGGCTATTTCTGCTGTCAGGCTCAAACGAACATTATCAAAATTAGCCGATGCGCCTCGTAATAAAGCTAATGATTCTTCGGTTAATCTGCGACCAGCGCCCCAAATATCAATTTCCCATGAGGCATCAAAACCGGCTTGATAGTAATCTGAAGATAGAGGCAAACCGGAGTTATTATTGCCTTTGTTATAATTATAACTACCTGTTGCATCTATATTAGGTAAATATTCAACTCTATTAATTCGCAATGTTTGTCTGCTTTGGCGCAACTTTTCTATGGCGACACCAATATCCGGACTATTTTGTAGACCTCTGGCTATAAGTGTATTCAGAAAAGGATCATTAAATTGTTTATACCAGTCCCTATCTATATTTTGAGTCGCACCTGATAAATGTAAACTGGTAGCTATATCATTATCAGGAAAAAATTGCGGACGTTTATAATCTGGTCCAAGAGTACACGAGGAAAGTAAAACTACTGTGCTTAACAATAAAAACTTATTATACACTTTTACCTCCTTCATTATTTTTATTACTACTCCATTCTTTGATGGTCTCAAACAAAGCAAATAATGCCGGAATAAAGATAATACCGATAAATGTAGCTACAATCATTCCATAAAACACTGATGTTCCTATTGCAATTTGACTTGATGCTCCGGCTCCAGAGGCAACAATCATCGGGAAAACCCCCAAAATGAAGGTTAATGCTGTCATTAAAACCGCTCTAAATCTTTCTCCTGCTCCTTGTTTTGATGCTTCTAAAATACTTGCACCTTGCTCTCGATAAGCTTTGGTAAACTCAACAATCAAAATTGCATTTTTGGCTGCAAGTCCGATAAGCATTATTAACCCTAACTGAGCATATATACTCAATGATTGGCTCATTAAATGCAAGCCGATAATAGCTCCTAAAATTGCAAAAACCGTTGAAAACATAACGGCAAAAGCCAACATCCAGCTTTCATATAATGCAACCAAAAATAAATAGCAAAATACCAATGCCAATGCAATTAAGATATTTACCAAACCTGCCGCTTCAACCTCTTGTAAGCTAAGGCCTGTCCAGGCAATTTGATAATTATTCGGCAAGGTTTTATTTTTTATATCCAAAACGGAATCTATCGCTGTTCCGGTACTAACCGAAACTGATGCTTGTGCGGTAATATCAGCTGCAGTATATTGATTGTAACGAGAGATAATCTTTGGTGAAAGAATCGTTTTAATATCAGCAAAACTTTCTACTTTTATTAATTGATTATCATTATTGCGAACATATAAATTTTGCACATTTTCAATATTACGACGGTAAGGAAAATCGGCTTGAACAATCACTTTATTAACCTGACCGCTCAAAGTAATGTTGTTAATATAACGAGAACCCAGATTATTGGATAATGTCGTAAATAAATTGGCAACCGGAATTTTATAACTTTCCAATTTAGTTCTATCAATATCAAGATAAATATGAGGAGTATCGGCAGTAAAAGTACTAAAGGCGTAAGATAGGTCTGAAGATGAATTTAGGCTTTGTAAAAACTTTTCCAATTCTTTAAATAGTTGACTGGGAGTGGTTGCACCATCTGTTGCTAATAATTCCATTGTCAGACCATTACTTTGACCGATACCCGGAATAGATGGCGGAGCAAAAAAATTCACCTGAGCCTGATTAATATCTGAAAATTCCGCTCTTAATCTTGAGATTATTCCATCTATAGATGTTTGCGTAGATTTTCTTTCATCCCAAGGGGCCAGACCAACCACACCTAAAGCTACATTTTCTCCGCCTCCCCCAAGTAATGAATATCCGGCAACAGAAATAAAATATTTAACACCCGGAATTTTTAATGCTCGTGAAGATACATCATTCAAAAGATTAGAGGTTTGATTAATGGTTGCCGTATCATCAAGTTGAATATTGGCGAAAATAATACCTTGGTCTTCTTCTGGCAAAAATGATGTTGCCGTAATCTTAAAACCTACAAAAACTAAAGCAATGCTAATACCAACGACTAAAGCCGTAATCTTTAAATTAGATGAAAACCAACCAACTATGTGCAAGTATTTATGTTTAAAATAATCAATAGTATCATCAAACCATTTGAAAAATCCATGAGGTGCTTGTTGAGGTTTGTTTTTATTTAACAACACCGCACAAAGTGCCGGACTAAGAGTTAAAGCATTAAAAGCAGAAAATACTACTGCGGTAGCAATAGTTACCGCAAATTGTTGATATATTTTTCCGGTAATGCCAGCCATTAAACCAACCGGAATAAAAATTGAAAGTAAAACAAAAGTTGTTGCAATAATAGCACTTGCTATTTGTTTCATTGCCTTAATTGAGGCTGATTTGGCATCAAGATTTTCATTAGCCATTAAATATTCTACACGCTCTACCACAATTATTGCATCATCAACTACTAAACCAATGGCTAATATCATTGCAAATAAGGTTAAAATATTAATATCAAACCCTAAAACATAAATTATCGCAAAAGTGGCAATCAAAGAAACAGGAATGGTTATAAGCGGAATAAGAGTTGTTCTAACTTTTTGCAAAAAAACATAAGTAACCAGCACAACCAACAAAAAAGTTATGACTAAAGTCTCGATAATACTTTCTATTGATGCGCGAACAAAATCGGTAGAATCGTAAGCAACTTTGAATTCCATATCATTAGGAAATGTTTTACTTAGTTTGGTTATCTCTTCTTTGATTTTATTCATAGTATTTAATGAATTTGAACCGGGGGTTTGGCTCAAACCGATAATAACTGACGGTGCATCATTATAACGTGCTATCATTTGATAAGTATCTGCTCCTAATTGTATTCGAGCAATATCTTGAAGGCGAACAACACCTCCCGCAGGTGATGTAGCTATAATTATATTTTTGAAATCATCTACATTTTTTAATAAACCTTTAGCGGTTAACGATAATACAACTGATGTATTTTCAGCACTAGGTGCACTACCGATAGTGCCGATTGAGGCTTGAGTGTTTTGGGTGGAAATTGCATTAATGACATCATTGCTATCTAAACCTAAAGATGTCATTTTTTCCGGATTTAACCAAATACGCATAGAATATTGCGGACCATAAATAGATACATCTCCTACACCACTGATACGGCTTAGAGGATTTTGAATATTGCTATAGGCAAAGTTACTCAAAAATAATTCATCATAAGTATTATTAGGGGAGCGTAAAACCAGCATCCCCAAAATATTGGACGTTTGAGTGCTAACATCAAGTCCTTCTTTATTTACAATATCCGGCAAAGATGAGGTTACTTGTTGGAGGCGATTTTGTACTTTAACTTGAGCAATGTCAGGATCTGTTCCGATATCAAAGGTTATGGTTAATTCATAAGAACCATTATCATCAGATGTAGAAGACATATATAACATATCTTCTACTCCGTTAATCTCATTTTCTATAGGAATTGCAACAGTTTCTACTAATACTTCTGCATTTGCTCCCGGATATGTGGTCTTTACCACAATTTGAGGCGGAGTAATTTCGGGATATTGAGATATCGGTAATACAACTATTGCTAATAATCCCAATAAAACCATAACTATTGAAATTACACCGGCAAAACGAGGTTTATCTATGAAATATTCCGAAAACATCTCATTCCTCCAACTTATTTATTTTAATTTTTATATTATTGCCTTGAGGAATTGAGTTTATTTTATCGGTTACCAAATAAATGTTTTGCGGAAATTTATCGGCAAGAAGATATTTACCGTCTTTTTCACTGACTATGGTAACTTTATTTTTTTGTAGTTTATTGTCTTTAACCGTATAGATGTAAGCTCCATCAGGTAATAAGTAAACCTGATTTTGTTTTACCCAAAAACCATCTTTAATTTCTCTTTCTACCAATACATCAACATATGCTCCGGATGTAAGACGACTATCAGGGTTGGCAAAATCCGCATAAATTGCCATTGAGCCGGTAGAGCGATTAATGGCATTATCACTAAACTTAAATTCTCCCTCAACAGGATAGAGCGAATTATCACTCAAACGTAATTTTATTTTTTCACCTGAAAATAGCGATTTACCATTTTGTCTTGATAATGCTTGTAAATATTCCTTATCCGTTAACGAAAACACTACCCGAATCGGATTAGTTTGAATAATGGAAATTAAAGATCCTGAATTGGGTGAAACATAATTACCTTGCGTTAAATCAACATTGCCAACCACGCCATCTATCGGAGCTTGTAAAACCGTATAATCGTACATAACTGATGCTTTTTCTAAGTTTGCCTTAGCTGCTCCAACTTCTGCCTTAGCACTCAAATATTTAGCTTTAGCATTATCAATTTCTGTTTTTGATATAGCTTTACTTCCGGCTTTTTTGATGCGTTGATAATATACTTCAGCGTTGGCCAAATTTGCTTTAGCTTGTGATAAATTTGCTTTAGCAGCATCTAACGCAGCCTTATATTCACGTTGATCAATTAATAATAAATTATCGCCATATTTTACTTCTTGACCTCCCTCAACCCACACATCTTGAATATAACCACTTACATTTGGCACTAAATTAACCGATTTTATAGGAGCTACATAACCTACATGAGTGGTGAAAAGTACAGTATCATATGATTTTAAGGGAATAACATTTAAAACCAATTCTTTGTTTGCCGGAGCAATATCTGAATGGGCTTGAGGAATAAAAATAATATAACATAGACCAAACATTAATATTGCAAAAACAAGTCCAAGTCTGAAATATCCTTTTGAATCAGATATAGTTGTCATATTTTTTCTCCTTAGCCAAACCTTAGGTTTTAAATAATCTGTAGAGATAATAATTCAATATTACTAATGTTGTTTATGCTTGGTTGATTTTGCTTGGATGAT
>JAZNVJ010000153.1:0-5602 GCA_045592765.1 Alphaproteobacteria bacterium
AAGTTAAGTGGAGGGTTGAATTTATAAAGAGCATAGATTAAAATATAGAAAAAATAAGGAGGTTTTTTATGGATAGTGAAGAAATTAAAAATTTGAGTTTTGAAGAAGCTTTGACCAAATTAGAAAATATTGTCAGAGAATTAGAGGGGGGAAGAATTAAGCTTGATGAGGCGGTTAATGCTTATGAACAAGCTATAGCTTTAAAACAACTCTGTGAAAATAAACTTGCTGCAGCTAAATTAAAAATAGAAAAGATAGAAGCAGTTCAAGATGGTGAAGTAAAAGTTAGTGAATTTGTTGTTCCTGAGGCATAAAATGTCTGATTTTGTTGCAAGATTAAAAGGTTTTTCAAACGAATTTAATGCAAAATTACCGGAACTATTTGATTATCCAGTCGGAAGAGAGCGTAGGGTTAGTGAAGCGATGTATTATTCGTTGGCTAATGGGGGAAAAAGGTTACGCCCATTTTTGGTAACAGCTACAGCGCAATTATTCGGAGTATTACCAGAACAATCTTTTATAACAGCCGCTGCTTTGGAATGTTTACATACATATTCATTAATACATGATGATTTACCGGCAATGGATAATGATGATTTGCGAAGAGGTAAACCAACTTGTCATAAGCAATATGATGAGGCAACAGCGATTTTGGCCGGAGATGGACTGCTAACATATGCTTTTGAGCTAATTGCATCTTCACAAAATAAGATAGATAAAGGTGTAAAGTGTGCTTTAGTGCAATTATTGGCAAAATCTGCGGGTGCTTTTGATGGAATGATTGCCGGACAAATGCTTGATTTGGATACTGAGCGATCTGAAGGGGTAGAGAAACCTGAAGATGTGGTTAAGCATATTGAAGAAATGAAAACCGGAAAGTTACTGTGTTTTGCTTGTGAAGCAGGAGCTGTACTGGGAAAAGCTAATGAGACAGAATATCAAGCATTACATAATTATGCTCGTAAAATAGGAATAGCATTTCAAATTAGTGATGATATTTTGGATGTAGAAGGTGATGAGCAATTAATGGGCAAGACTCTTGGTAAAGATGCTGCTCAAGGTAAATTAACATTTGTCAGCTTGTATGGTTTAGATGAAGCTAAAAAAATGGCGCAGAAGTTGATTTCTGAGGCAAAAGAAGAATTAAAGATATTTAAAAAGACTGATGATTTATGTGATTTAGCTGATTTTATTGTTAAACGTCAAAGCTAATCGTTATCAATGAAAGTTAAATATACATATTTTGCTGTAGGGGAGGGGGTTTTTACTACTATCCCTATAGCAATACGACTATCTGCTTTTAATGAAGAAATTTTAGGCTTTTGGTTTATGCTTTGGAGTAACATTGTTGCTTCATCAAGAATCTCAATATGTACAGTTGGAATATCAATTTCTCTGGAGGTTGGATTGTTAATATAACCTTTTATTTCTAAAGAGCGCGTGCCATTGTTATTGATATAATTCCAGTTAATGTTTTGAAATTCTAAACCTTCTCCGGGAATTTGAGCTTTAATACCAAAAGCTTTGTAAATTACGTTAGTAAAAGGTATTTTACGGACAATTTCGTAGCGGTAGTTATATGCGCTAATTAATGCAATGAAAGCAGTAATTACTCCTATAAGCTTAAAATTAAATTTACGATTAAGGCCAAGCATAGTTTTTAGTAGAAGAATAATTCTATTTTTAAATGGTAATTTTTGTTCTTCTTGAAATAAATGTTCGCTTTGTTCATTAAGACGCTGAAATATTTTATTGATATCAGTTTCATCGTCTTCAGAATATTTAGTTTCGGAATCTTTTTTTGTAGTTTTTACTTCTTTAGAAACGTCTGTTTCATCAGAAGTTGGTGAATTTGAATTTTTAGCACTGATTGCTGATGTTTCAGATGATTTTTCTTCAATAGGTGTAGAGGGTATGATTTCACTCATACCACTGCGATCAAACTGAAAAATCTCCTTACAAGTACTACAACGAAGTTTGCGACCATCTTCTGGGATAAGATCATCTGGAACATTATAGCCAGTAAAGCATTTGGGACAATATATTTGCATAAAATTACCTCTGTTTGTAATATAGAATGAAAAACCTTTTAATCAAACTAAAAAAACACTTTATTAAAAAGATAATTGCTATTATCTTAAAATACGTAAATTAAGGAGATGATGATTGCCAGAAGATATCAATAATATTATTGAAATGCAGAATGTTGGAATCCGCTATGAGCAAGGGCCGGAGATTTTAAGTGATATAAAATTATCCCTTAGAAGAGGTTCGTTTCATTTTTTAACAGGAAAAAGTGGTGCCGGAAAGACTTCATTGCTTAGTATGATGTACTTGGCACAAAAGCCAAGTAGAGGAAGGATGTGTGTGTTTGGTAAGGATATCTCTTTTGCGAATCGTGATGCAATGGCATCTTTACGAAGAAGAATAGGTGTTGTTTTTCAAGATTTCAGGTTGTTGGAGCACTTGAGTGCATTTGATAATGTTGCTTTACCGCTTAGAGTGTGTGGTATGGATGAGAGAGAAGTAAGAAAAAGAGTTAGTGAGCTTTTGACTTGGGTTGAGCTTGATAATCATATGCTTGATGCTGCAGCTACTCTTTCTGGGGGTGAAAAACAAAGAATAGCAATTGCTAGGGCTGTTATTAATCGTCCAGAACTTCTGTTAGCTGATGAACCTACAGGTAATGTTGATAATTTTATTGCTCCGAAATTAATGAAATTGTTTGTTGAGTTAAACAAATTAGGAACAACTGTAGTTATTGCAACACATAGCGATAAGTTAATAAGTGATTTTGCATATCCTCGTTTGCATTTGCAGAATCGAGGATTGCATATTTACTATCCTGCAGATTGCTCTAATTTGGAGAGTAATAATGTCTAAGCCTTTATATATTACTAGAAAACAAGAGTTGCCACTTAAGGGAGATAGTACAAGTTTATTTTTGCAAGTTATTATATCAATAGCTGTGTTTATTTTTGCTATTACATTGTCTGGTGTTTTATCTATAAATTCAATGTTAGAAAATTGGAATAAAAGTATATTAGGTTCACTTACGGTACAAATTATGCCGATTAATGATGTTAATAAAGAAAAGTCAATGGCCGAAACATTAGCGTATCAGGAAAAAGCTGTTGAATTTTTGCAAGGGGTTGAAGGAGTGATTAAGGTTACTCCATTGACAGATGAACAGTTGCGCCAATTGGTGCAACCATGGCTAGGAGATGGGATTAATGTTGATAATTTGCCTATGCCTAGAATCATTGATGTTAAATTAGATGATGAAACTGAGATAGATTTTTTAAAGTTGGCTCAAGATTTGGCTGAAGCATCACCTCAAGCATCATTAGATAATCATAAATTGTGGCTTAGTAAGTTAATTGCTTTTGCAGATGGACTAAAAATGATTGCAATGACGATTTTATTATTAGTAGTAGCTATTTCTGCTGGAGCAATATTTTATACAACTCAAATGAGTTTGGGATTACATAGGTATATTATTGAAATATTGCATGTAATGGGAGCAAAAGATGCCTATATTGCTCAGCAATATGCAAAACGAATGGCAATGCTTGGATTGATAGGAGGAATATTTGGAGTTTTGTTGGCGGTTCCGACAATATTTTTTATCGGATCTTTAGCAGTACAAATAGAGGGAGGAATTATAAGTGAGGCTAATTTGAGTATTGTTGATTGGTTTGGTATATTAATGTTACCGATGTTTGCTACGATTATATCAATGTGGACAGCTTATTATACTGTAAAACGCACTCTACAAAAGATGTTATAATGAATAGACTAATTAAAATAATAATAGTTGTTTTATTTGGGGGATGGATGAGTGGATTTATTATTTTTGCTCATCGTATAAATGATTATAAAACTGATACAAGCACATTTACACAAGCAGTTATAGCTCTTACTGGAGGTAAAAACAGAATTTTAGAAGCTGTAAATGTTTATAAAAAGGGGATGGCTAATAAGGTTTTTATTTCTGGAGTTAGTCGAAATGTTTCTTGGGAGATGATTAAAAAAAGGCAAAAGATAGAATTGATTAATGATGATGATATTACTATCGGATATAGAGCTAAAAATACAATTGGAAATGCTAAAGAAACAGTTGCATGGTTGAAAAAAAATAAAATTAAATCTATTCGTTTGGTGACATCTAACTATCATATGGCAAGAAGTATTGCTGAGTTTAAGTTGAAGGATGAAAAATTAAAAATTATTCCTCATCCGGTTTATTCTGATAGGGTTGAAAAAAAGTGGTGGAAGAGTTGGCATACGTTCTCGCTTATTTTTAAAGAATATAATAAGTTTTTGTATGTATATATTCGTAGCAACATATTAACATGAGGTGAAAGATGCTTTATTTGCGTTCTTTGATATTTAATATATATGGTTATTCAGTTTTAGGACTTGGGTGTATAGTTACTTCGTTAGTGGGAATATTTTCTCCTAAGGCTACAATTAAAGTCTGGAATTATGGTTTTATTCCGGCTCTTGTATGGGGTGTTCATTATTTGGCTGGTATAAAAATAGAAATCAGAGGAAAACAATACGTAAAACAAGATGGGGTTATATATGCAGGGAAGCACGAATCGGCGTTGGAAACTTATACTTTGAGTAATTATATTAAAAAAGCATCGTTTATATTGAAGAAAGAACTTACTTATATTCCTATTTTTGGGTGGTCTCAATATTTTTACGGAATGATACCGGTAGATAGATCAGCTGGATCAGTAGCAATGAAAAATATGTTGCGTCATGCAAAAGATAGAATTGAAAAAGGAAGACCTGTTATTATTTTTCCTGAAGGTACAAGATGTGCTCCAGGACAAAATACAGAATATAAACCAGGTGTTGCTTTACTTTATCAACATTTGAATCTTCCGGTGATTCCTGTTGCTACTAATACCGGATTGTTTTGGAAGAAAAATTCTTTTTTACGCTTTCCTGGAAAAGTTATTTTTGAATTTTTAGAGCCAATAGAAACCGGTTTGGATAAAAAGCAATTTATGGCAATACTGAAAGAAAGAATAGAAACAAAGTGTGCACAATTAAATGCTGAAACTTTGAAGGAGTATCCATATACAATATCACAAATGTGGAAACAGCAGGAAAAATAAATGATTAATTTAAAGACAATAAGCAAGAAGTTTAAAGATTGTAATGATAAAACTTGTAAAAAAATCAAGTTTAATAAGATTACGATTTTAGCTTTTTTATTGTCATTTATGTTAATGCTGACGTTTATTGATATAACTTTAAGAAGAAATGCAGCAATAAGAGCTATAAAAGCAGAATTATCTACAGCAATAACAAAATTAAATGTAATAGGATTAGACATTGCTTATGATAAGATAGAATTTGATAATGTTTTTATTTATCCGTTAATGGTTATAAAAAATTTGCGTTTGTATAATTTAAAAGGGCAAAGTTTATGGGAAATAAAAATAAATCAATTATCTGCAAGACCTAAATTTTTAGCTAATGGTAAAATTAAAATTTTTAGCGAAGATGGAGCTGAATTTAAGTATGATGATAAATTTTTTAAAATTTTATGAATTTTTATATAAAAAGTATTACTTTTTGGCAA
>JAZNVJ010000154.1:0-3466 GCA_045592765.1 Alphaproteobacteria bacterium
TAAGACCGCTTGGCCTCCGACTTACAGAGCGACTTGACCTTTTTTTACATTTACCTCCCCCACAAAAGCTGTCATTGAATGGGCAAAGGCATCTCCCTCTTCAGCAACTACTCTTGCTGTTATAAACTCAGCTTTAGGAGGCACGACATAATTAAGCAATGATGCTAAGAGTTTATTTTCAATTTCTAACGATTTATATCTATCATATATAACATTCAAACGACGATTTTCTGCTTTTAATAGTTCATTATCAGCATAAACGCTTCTAAAATTCTTTATCCAATCATACCCTTGAGCTAACACTTTCGCTGGTATAACTAAAACATCTACCAATGAAGAAATTACATCTGAAGCCACACTAGAGGTGTTATCAAGAATTACATTATCCGTCTTATTAAGCAACATCAAAACAAAAGCTGTAAAAAACAAAAAAACCAGCATAAATTTTTTTGCTAGCAACTTAATGTGACTCAAATGCACATACAAACTTCTTCGTCGTTTCATAAACACACCTTTATCAAATAAAAGGTTATTCAAACTGAGGTGTTTTACAAGAAAAACATTAACTTGCAAAACACCTCTAAAAAAATAAAAAACCAAAAATCGTTAATACATTGAAGAAAGGATTGTTTTTAGCCTATCAATTTCTTCCAATGCTTTTCCGGTGCCTTTAACAACACAAGCAAGAGGCTCTTCTGCTATAGAAACAGGCAAACCTGTTGCATTACGCAAGACCTGATCCAAATTCATCAATTTTGCACCGCCACCAGTCAAAACGATTCCTTTATCAACAATGTCAGCAGCCAATTCTGGAGCTGTATATTCCAAAGCAACCTTAACTGCCTCAACGATTTGAGCCACCGGTTCAGCCAGAGCTTCTGCAACCTGACGTTCTGAAATTATTATTTCCTTAGGTACGCCATTCATCAAATCACGGCCTTTAATTTCAAAGGTTCTTCCATCGCCCTTCTCTGGCACACTCGCCGATCCAATTTCCTTTTTTATTCTCTCAGCACTGCTTTCGCCAACCAAAAGGTTGTGATTGCGACGAATATAAGAAATTATTGCGGCATCCATTTTATCTCCGCCGACACGAACTGAACGAGCATAAACAATACCACCTAAAGACAACACCGCTACTTCTGTAGTGCCACCACCAATATCCACCACCATAGATCCTGTTGGCTCTGTAACAGGTAAATTAGCTCCTATTGCAGCAGCCATAGGCTCTTCAATTAGCCACACTTTTCTAGCACCTGCCGCCTCAGCAGATTCTTGAATAGCTCTACGCTCAACCGCTGTAGAACCCGAAGGCACACAAACAATAACCATCGGAGAATTGAATGAGCGACGATTATGCACTTTGCGAATAAAATACTTAATCATTTCTTCAGCAATTTCGAAATCAGCAATCACACCATCTCGCAAAGGACGAATAGCGTGAATATTTCCAGGTGTGCGACCTAGCATCTGTTTTGCCTCATTACCAACAGCCAAAACCTGTTTTTTGCCTCTATATTCCTCAATTGCAACCACAGACGGCTCGTTCAAAACAATGCCTTTTCCTTTAACATAAACCAAAGTATTTGCTGTACCAAGGTCTATAGCCATATCTGCTGATAACCAGCCCATTAATCTAGATAACATAAATTTATTCTCCGCATTATTGTGTTATTAATTGATTTTTATAACTATATCCATCTATGTGCAACAACAAATTATTTTGTTCACATTAAAATTTAAAACATTTATCCAAAACAATTTCTGCTTCTAATTTATTTCTAAACCATGTTCTTTGTCTCTTCGCATACTGCCTAGTGTGTAACTTGGCCAAGGATATCGCCTCATCTAACTCACATTTTCCTCGCACAAAATTCATTAATTCCGGCACGCCAAGCATTTTCATAACAGGTAAATCATCAGCCAGATTTAAATCTTTCAAATATTTTACTTCATTTATTGCGCCAGCTTTAATCATTTTATCAAATCGCAAATAACAGCGCTCATCTAATTCTTCTGCCGAAGGAATAATCTTAATTACTCTAAAAACAGCTTCCGGCAAATATTTAATCATAGGTTCATTATACCATTCAGCAATAGATTTATTTGTTTGTATAAAAACCTCTGCCGCACGCTTAACTCTACTAGTATCGGCTGGATCAATCATTTCAGCCGCATCTTTATCATGTTCTTGTAACCACGTATATACATCTACTATATTTTTTACTTTTTTTCTAACCTCATCTCTTGGCTCGGGAATTGGTGTTGTACCATTTATCAGGTTATCAATATACATCCCTGTTCCGCCAACCACCACCGGAATTTTATCTCGCTCCCAAATTTCTTTTATAGCCCTGACCGCCAATTTAAGCCAATCAACCACCGTTCCCCTCTTAGAGGGATGGTATATTTCATACAAATGATGCAAAACTAACTTCTTATCTTCATTCGTTGGAGCTGCCGAAATAATAGGCGTTCCGGCGTAAACTTGCATTGAATCTGCATTAATAATTTCACCGTTATATCTTAAAGCCAAATCTATTGCCAAAGCAGACTTACCTGAAGCAGTTGGGCCTGCAACAACAATTACTGTATTTTTTTTAATATATTCCAATTTTACCATCAACTTATGATCCCAGAGATCTGCATTTTGCTGAATTAACCATCATTTCACACAAATCTGCATATGAAATACCTACATATTTAGCTTGCTCTGGCACTAGGGACAACGGAGTCATTCCCGGATGTGTATTTATTTCTAAAAACACTGGCCCATCTTCTTTATTGTAACGCACATCTATTCTGGAAACCATATTACATCCAAGTTTTTTATGTAATTTCTCAGCCCACATTTTACATTTTTCGGCAACATCATCAGGTATTTCAGCGGGTAAAATATGCTCTGTTACCCCATTCGTATATTTAGCATTATAATCATAAAATTCAACTTTAGGTCTTATTTCTGTTACTGCACATGCCTTACCATTTATACAAGCAATTGTAAGTTCTTTTCCTGAAATATATTTTTCAATCATAATTTCCATATTTTCATCATCATAATGAACTTTTTTCAAATCATCTTCATTCATTATAATAAACACGCCAACACTTGAACCATCACTAACAGGTTTCAAGACATACGGCATTGACACAGTAGTACCATGTTTCCAAAAATCTTTAACTTTTAATTTTTCACTTAAAGCAACTTTTATTCCACATGATTGTGCCACTTGCTTTGTTATTTCTTTATCCATTCCCAAAAAAGAAGCCCTCATTCCCGAATGTGTATATGGTATTTGCAAAACATCCAAAAACCCTTGTATTTCACCATCTTCACCCCAATTTCCATGCAGAGCATTAAAAACAACATCAGGATTTTCTTTTTTCAACACATCCAAAAAATCCCATCCATTATGTAAATCATACTCTATAATATCAAAACCTTTTTGCTTTAAGGCTTCTATAT
>JAZNVJ010000155.1:0-2132 GCA_045592765.1 Alphaproteobacteria bacterium
ACCGCTTGGCCTCCGACTTAAAGATGATGTCGTCGGGAGTATCAATGGTTTGCTTAATTTCTTGTACCACTACTTCACGCTCTTTTTGTAATTCTTCTTCCGGAAAAGTAGAGTTACGCAAAGAATCGGTTAAAACATCAACAGCCAATTCAATGTCATTTTTAAGCATTTTTGCATAATATGCGGTAAACTCACGAGCAGTATAAGCATTTGATTGTCCGCCAACATCTTCAATTTCTTCAGATAACTGGCAAGCTGTTCTGGTTTTGGTGCCTTTAAAAGACATATGTTCCAAAAAATGAGATATTCCGTTTACTTCTTCTTTTTCATAAGCAGAGCCGGTATTAATCCATAATCCGACAGAAACACTCTCCAATTGTGAAAATTCAGAAGTTATAATGCGTAGTCCATTTTTTAAGGTTGTTATTTGTGACTGCATATTTTGTTTGCTTTCATTTAAATATAAATTATATTAATTTTTAGGCATTATATAAAAGTTTAAGCTATTTTACAACAGCTATTTTTATAATAAGAAAGGATAAAATTATGCAGGAACAAGCCCCAAAATTTGCGGTAGTATTATCAGGTTGCGGTGTTTTTGACGGATCGGAGATTCATGAAGCAGTTTGCACCATGTTGGCAATTGAGCAATCCGGTTGCACTTATCAATGTTTTGCCCCCAATACTTGGCAAGCACGTACTATTGACCATTTTACCGGAAGTGCGGTTGCTATTGCCGGTGATGAAGATAATCGCAATGTTTTGGCGGAATCTGCCCGTATTGCCAGAGGAAACATTAAAGATTTGTCCGAATTTAAGGCTCAAGATTATGACGCTATAGTATTTCCCGGCGGGTTTGGAGCAGCATTAAATTTGAGTGATTTTGGTGTCAAAGGTGCTGATTGTGATGTAAATGTAGAAGTAAAAAGAGCAATTGAAGAAAGCTATCAGCAAGGGATAGTTATTGGTGCTATGTGTATTGCACCGGTGGTATTAGCAAAAGTATTAGGTAAAGAACATATTCATTTGACTATTGGCAATGATGCAAAATTAGCAACCGGTTTGAGTAAAATGGGAGCTGTGGCAGAAACCAGAGGGGCTACTGAAGTTTGTGTCGATTCCAAGCATAAGATTGTAACCACACCATGCTATATGTTAGCAACCTCTATGCCACAAATATATGATGCCACCAGAAATCTGGTTGATGAAATGCTGGAATTAATTTATTAGTATGTAGCTTTAATAAAAGCTGAAAAAAGTTTTTTTCTAAAATCTTCACTGCCGGCAAAGTATTTTTCCGGATGCCATTGAACTCCGAGCACAAAATCATTCCAAGGATTTTTTAGTTCAATTGCCTCTACAATTCCATCTTCAGCCAGAGCAGATACTATACAATTACCAATTTGGTTTGCAACCAAAGCTTCGCTATGATGAGAGTTTACATCCATCTCATTAACTTCGGCAATTTGCGCCAATAAAGTATCAGATTTAATTGTTACCTTGTGAGCAACAACATTTCCACCAATCAAATGTTTTGTAAATCCCTTATCAATTTTTGCTCCGCAAAATCCTCCCAACATTTGCATTCCGGCACAAATTCCAAGCAAGGGAAGATGATGTTTTTTTGCATATTGAAGCGCATCCAGATATGCTTGTCCACGTTTATCAACATCGTTTTCTTCTTGGTACACATACCAATCTTTAGGAGAATAAAAGAAACCGCCAATCAATAAAATTGCTTGGGGTTTAATACTTTCCAAAACCTCAGTCACTTTGTCATACGCAAAAAATATCGGATACCCTCCGGCGGCAACAATTGCATTAACATAAGAAGGGTGCATTGTAAAATCTTTTTCTTCACGCAAAGGATGCTTATCTTGTGCCAAAATGACTGCAATTTTAGGGCGATTATCATTCTTAATCCCCTCAATCTGCATAACTGGCAAAAAACCTTGTTCATATGCCTTATTAATCCTATCAGCATCTAATGCATAGACTTCTTCATCATAGCAAGGGTAGGTGTCTTTACCAAGATAAATGATATTATTTGTAGAGTTTTGGCAATGGTTCATTATAAGTCTTCTTTGTTTTATTACGTTTATGAATTTTGTTGAAAATACGCATAAACATAC
>JAZNVJ010000156.1:0-3108 GCA_045592765.1 Alphaproteobacteria bacterium
GACAATAGGGGATAGCAATGACGGTTGAGGCTTTAGCCTAGATTGCTTCGAAAATCAAAGATTTTCTCGCAATGACAATAGGGGGCGTCTGGCAATGACAATAAAGATGCTTGAAACCGCAAAAAAACCTCGAAGAATTAATCCCGAGGTTTTTATATACGAATTCTATTATGCGTTTTTTGTATAACTTTTCTCCCCAAAAGTCAAGCCCTGTGGATAACTTTTTTATTTTCTATATAATTCAAGGGCTTGCATAAGATTATCGATTCCCCAGCCATGGCGACGATGATAATATTTTTCAACATCACGATTATTCTTGCCACAAAACAAAATATCCATGGCTGCGTGATGATTAACACCACAACGTACACACTCATCAACCCACCGCAAATAATCTTTGCGACAGCGAGACAAATATTCCAAACGCCCTTCAGGCAAATCTCCACCCTCTTGTTTGTAACTGTTATAAACCTTTTCTGCCCAAGAGGAAATGCGCATTCCCAAACCATGACACCAAAATGAATAGCCCAAACTCAATCTGACTGCCGCAACATCAAAACCTCGCTCACGAATCTGTTTCCAAATGCGAACATCTTGTAATCTACGACGATATAAACGGTTATTTTTCAGCTTTTTGTGCATTATCTCCTCCAAATTTAAACTTTTATTTAACGTATTATGTAGTATATTATAACTACGCTAAATGTAGAAGCAAAGTCAAGACAATTTTCTACGTTACTCGTATATTTACAAAAACTAGATATTAAGATACCCTTTTCGTATTACAAAACAAATAAGGAGCATATAAAATGAGCAATCGTTGGAGCTGGCTACGTGACAGATTGGTAGAACTAAAAAGTAACCCCTCTCGTTTTGCCAAAGATTTAGATTGGCCGGCAAGTCGTGTTTATGAACTTTTTTCCGGTAAGACCAAAGCCATTCCTTTAGACAGAGTTGCCAAAGCCGCAGTTCTTTTGGGAATTAGGCTTGATGATATGCTAAACTTTAATTCCGGATTATCTGACAATATTCGTTTTTCCGAGACACCAACGGGTAATAATTTTGATATTGCAAGTCCTATACCCGAACTTGATATGTATAATATATGCTTCGAGATACAAAGCAATGAATGGGATGAAAACGAAAACTTTTTGAACGATGTCAGCTATACTTACAACGCAGGCTTTACCAGTCCGCAAAGAATAAAAGACAACTGGCAAATTCCCAAAGATTTCTTAGACGAGATAAACACTCACAGCAAAAACACCTATATCATTGAATGCACCGGAGACAGTATGAGCCCGACAATCAACACCGGAGATAAAGCAATTATAGACACCTCAGCAAAAGGCAGATTCCCCTCACCTGACGGAGTGTTTGCCATTTGGGACGGACTTGGAATCGCAATTAAAAGAATTGAACTAATCCCAAACAGCAATCCGGCAACAATAAAAATAATATCAGACAACCCCAGACACAGCACCTATGAACGCAAAGTTGAAGACTGCAAAATTATCGGACGAGTGGTTGGGGCTATAAAAAGAATCTAAGATATACACAATTTGTATATTTTAATTTGACTTTATAAATACTTTTAACGTAGATTATCCGTATAGTTAATTGTACGGATAATTTTTTTATGCCTTTAAGCAAGCAACAAATAGCTCAAAAAGCCAAAAACCTTTTTACTTATTTTGAAACACACTATTTTGAAAATAGTTTGAGTTATTCACGCAGAATAAATTTGGTATTGGAATTTTGCGATTATGTTGACCAACTTCAAGACTGGGAAATATCGGACATTTTAGAAAGCGAAAACGAACAGGATGCAAAAGTTTTTCGCCAAATGATAAATAACGATGCCGACATATGGCTTGGAGATTTGATTAAAACCATCAGTTATTAGGGAGAAATAATGCAAATAAAATATGAGGACATCTCCGCCGAAGAGGCAGAAGAATTAGGCAAAATCAAGCTTGATGATGCACTTAAGACTGCAAGGACAATTCTTCCCAAGTAGAAAGACCTATCTGCGCCCAATCAAGAGGAATCTTATCTACCATTGTAAAACGAGCATAGTAACTGTCTTTGATATTACCCAAGATAGATTCTACCACAATCACTTCTTTGGCTTTGCGCAACTGCTCACGAATTTGCGGATTAATATAATCCAAGATGATTTTTTCATCCGGAGTGCGCACAAAAATAGCATGCTCCAAACCGTCATACATAATCTGAGGCATTTTGGGGGTATTCTTCTTAGCATTAATAAAAAAATACAAAGAACCGGAGGAATCTTCGGCTATTGTATATTGTTTTTCAACTTGATACTCAGCCATTATCTGCCTCCGTTATCCCTATCATACAATACAATTTTAACTCCTTGTGGTACAGGCTCGTTTTTTGGCAAATCAGATAATCTTATAGAGGCTACATTTGCGTTGTTTGATTCCAATGTTTCTTTTGCACGATATGAATTAGGATTATTTTCAGCCATTTCTTCAGCTACTTTACAAGCACGCTCCATCCCCTCTTTTACAATATTTGCTGATGCATGCTGAAAAGATGCCCCTAATTTCGAATTTCTTTTTAACATTTTAGCCTCAACAAAATCAGCAAACTTTTCTGCCTTTTCATTTGCTTTATACAACAAATGATAAAGCACCGTATGATCCCCTTGTGTATATGATAAAGCGGCCACAACAAACGAAGTCACAAGCTGTTGAGTATGGACTCCGTCAACCCCGCAACCATGACAAAATCCATATATAAGTGCAGGACCAGTAATCCATTTCGCAACACGAGGAAGACCACTTAAGCTATTTTTTCTCGGCTGGCAAAACTTATTATCAAGCTCACCCAAAATCCCTTCACCTTTATATCTCATTACTTTTCCCCATAAAAAAGTTCATCTTTATTATACAATAACCCTTTAGACAAAATTTGTCAACACAATTTCACTAATATTAATGGCATTTTACAATGTATTGTTTAAGGAAGAATTAATTAGTCATTAGTCATTAGTCATTAGTGATTAGTCATTAGTCATTAGTGATTAGTGAAAATAAAAAAAAATTATAGCTCTTGACAACCGGAATAAACAACATT
>JAZNVJ010000157.1:0-1955 GCA_045592765.1 Alphaproteobacteria bacterium
GTCAAAAGATGCTTGAGAATGCCGAGAAAAAAGTAAATGTGCTAATAGAAGATGCAAATGGGCAAATGCACGAAGAGCCATTTTTACAAAATTAAAATACAGAGGATAAAAAAATGAATTTAGACGAAATACTAACATCAAAGATAGACCTGATAAATGATGCTCTAACATCGTATACCTTGCACGAAGAAAATCCGCAATCAAAGATTTACGAGGCAATGAGATACTCTCTTTTTGCAGGCGGAAAACGCCTAAGACCAGTAATAATGCTTTTGGTTTGTGATATGCTAAAAGGCGACAAAAACGAGGTTATGCCATTTGCATGCGCAATGGAAATGATTCACACATATTCTCTAATCCATGATGATTTACCTGCAATGGATAATGATGACTTACGAAGAGGAAAACCCACCAACCATAAAGTGTTTGGCGAGGCAATTGCAATTTTAGCAGGGGATGCTCTTTTAAATAAAGCATTTGAAATTGTATCATCACACAAATATAAAAATGAAAAAAATGCAATGGTTGCAATATCTCGACTTGCTTTATCATCAGGAACCGAAGGGATGATTGGCGGACAAACGGTTGATATATGCTCTGAGGGCAAAAAAATCTCAGAGGATGAACTAATCTATTTGCACACTTTAAAGACCGGAGCAATCATCCGCTCATCAGGGATAATAGGCGCAATTATGTCAGGTGCTAGTGATGAACAAATTAAAGCAATTGATGACTTTTGTTTAAATCTTGGGATTGCTTTTCAAATTCAGGATGATTTATTGGATGTGCTAGGTACTGAAGAGGAATTAGGAAAACCCATCGGCAGTGACGGTGAAAATTTAAAAACAACCTTTGTTACTCTATTGGGTGTTGATGGCTCAAAAAAAGCTGTTGAGGACTACACAAAAAAGGCAATTTCATCACTTAGCATCTTTGGTGATAAAGCTAATACGCTTATTATGCTTGCAGACTACCTGATTAACAGAAACCACTAAAAACTTAGCGAAAGGATTTTAAAAATGAATGAACATGCCTTTTTCTGGCTTCGCTCACCCTTGGCTACCGCACTAATTTCATGGTTTGTGGCTCAATTAATAAAGGTTATCATAATTCTTATAACCGACAAAAAGCTTGATATGAGCAGATTTATAGGTTCAGGCGGAATGCCAAGCTCCCACTCTGCCATTGTTTGTTCGCTGACTACAGCGATTGGTCTTACAAACGGATTTTCAAGTGCAATTTTTGCTCTTTCAACAGTTACATCACTAATCGTTATGTATGATGCAGCAGGAGTAAGACGAGCTGCCGGTCAGCAGGCAAAAATACTAAACAAAATCATAGCTGACTGGGAAAAAGAAGATTACACCAAAACAGGTGAAAAACTAAAAGAGCTTTTAGGTCACTCCCCCAAAGAAGTTTTTGCGGGCGCACTTTTAGGAATTCTAATTGGAATTATAAGACACATATAAAAAGACTCCAAATTCGATTTTTCGAATTTGGAGTCTTTATTATAACGAAACGCTATCTTTACTTTTCTTCTCAGGCATCTGCACAATTAAAATCGCTAAAAACATAAACACACAACCCACAATCTCCTTTAGGTGCATTTGTCCGCCGGTCAGGTTCCAGCCCAATGCAACAAGCACAACAGTTGATAATGTTGCAAATACAGACTCTAAGCTCATCAATATTGAGGCAGATGTCGGGTCGGTATATTTTTGTCCTACAATTTGCAGGGTATATGCAACACCGCATGACATGATGCCTGCATATGCAATTGAGGGCCATGCTCTTAAAATCGGCAAAATCTCTGGTTCTTCAAATAAAAACATCCAGATAAGATTAATTGCTCCGCACACAAAAAACTGCAGGGCTGATAATTTCACCCCGTCAACCTTTGGTGAATAGTAATCTATAAAAAGGATATGACCGGAGAAAATAAATGCACAGATAAA
>JAZNVJ010000158.1:0-8660 GCA_045592765.1 Alphaproteobacteria bacterium
CTCTCGGCCAAAGTTGGAATGGGAGCTCAGCCCGTATACCAGTGCTTTGAGGTTGGCACTAGTATAAATCATCCAAACCTCAATTTTAACGAATCCATTGTGCGTGTAAATCCAATTTACAAGCACAAACTCCAGACCAGACTGGAACTTGGGTTCGACATTATTTGTGGCCGTGTTGTCACACTTAATGTAAAAGGGGGAGCTCTCTGGAACCCTTTTGAAGGAGCTCAAATCTGGAGTGAAAACTCCACCTCTCAGGATCTCAATAATCCGGAGAGTTGGGAGATTACCGTACAGGATGTTCCTGTCGATAAGCTCCCCGAGCTCGTAGGAGCTCAACTCCCCACCGAAAAATGGGGCTGGTATGTCGGAGCCGGCATCAAATTCCGATTATTCTAATTATTAAAATATAACCGCTGTGTTCCCTCCGGAGCATAGCGGTTATCCTTTTTAAACGATACCTCTATCAATCAGCCATCTTCCAAATGCAACAATAACGATACTGATATCAAAGTTGCAATAAGTGCCGGCGTACAAACTGCTAAGCCAACCGGAATATATCCGTTAACTCCAAAAGCATATACCAACTGGGTCAAGAAATACACAACAAAACCGGTGGTTATTCCGCCCACAATCAAAAACATAACTCCTCCTCGACGATTATTCGGACGCAAAGCAAAAACTGCCGCTACCAACACCATTGATACCAACAAAAACGGCGATACCAACAACGAATAATAACGCAACTTATGCCTTAAAGCCGAAAAACCGGACATTTCATAAAAATTAATAATATCCGGCAAAGCCCAAAATGAAATTGATTCCGGAGCCACAAAGTTTTCTTTAATTCGCTCGGCATTAAGGGTGGTTTTATAACTCAAACTATTCTTAACTTCGGTAGGCTGTCCGGAGCGATATATCCGCACATCCTTAAGCTCAAAATGCCCATCTTGTAATGTTCCGGCAAAAGCCTCTAATCTCCTTGTCGGCTGAGATTTTCTATCCATCTCCAAGATAAACACTCCTCGCAACAACAAACCTTCTTTCTCTTGGCGCAAAGATTTTGCCTGCATGACCATAACATTGTCATCACTTATCGCTTCCCTAATCCACAATCCCTGATCCGAAAACAAAACCGCTTTAGGATTCTTGCTTTTAAGCCGATATTCCAAAGTTTCATACAAATTATACATATCTGCGGCAACCGGATTTACCAAGGTAACATTAATCACCCCCACCACAAAGGTTGCCACCAAAACCGGCAATAAAAAGCCCCAGATTGATACTCCTGCTGCACGCATAACCACAAATTCATTGGTCTTACTAAGCTTCCAAAATGTGGCCATTGCCGCAATCATCATCACAAACGGAAAAACCATTTCTATCGTTTTAGGCATTTTGGTAATTGCCATCTCCAGCACAAACCAAAAACTAACCTCATAACGCCCCGATGTCCGGCGCAACAACTCCACCACCTCAAACAACATAACCACACTCAGCACCATCATCAGCACTGAGATAAAATTAAGCAATATTTGTTTGGTCAGATATCGTCCTAAAATGGAAGTCGGTTTCATTTTTTTTCTTCATCATTAAAAATATTAAAGCTAAATTAGTCTTATTTTTTTTAGTTGGCAACTATTTTATCTTTCTTTATTTTTTTTTAATTCTATTCGGTTAAATATATAAACAACAATAGGAGTTATAATGCTAAAACGTTGGATAAATGCCGCCAAAATTTATGCCGATATTCGTATGCTAAAAATGATACTGCTTGGTTTTTCAAGCGGTTTCCCTTATCTTTTGGTTTTTGGCACTTTTAACCTCTGGCTCAAAGATGCAGGCGTTTCGTTAGCCGCAATCGGTTTATTTTCATTGGCTAAAACCCCCTACAGCCTCAAATGGCTGTGGTCGCCGATTGTTGACCGTATTAACTTACCGCTTTTTGGCCGGCTCGGACGTCGCCGTGGTTGGGCTTTATTTTCACAAATAGCCCTATTTCTTTCACTATTCGGCATGGCAATCACCAACCCTGCACTCAACCCGTGGCATATGGCTGTTTTTGCTTTTTTAACCACCGTTTCATCAGCCACTCAAGATATTGTCTTAGATGCTTACCGCATTGAAAGCTTTAACAATCGAGAACAAGGAGCCGGAGTTGCCGTATTTGTCCTTGGCTACCGCTTAGGCTCAATCTTTTCCGGTGCCGGAGCTTTGTTTTTGGCTGCAGTCATTAGTTGGGAAGATGTTTACAAAATTATGGCTTTAGGCTCTTTAGTCGGCATTATAACCATTCTGCTATCCAAAGAACCGCAAAGCGAAAAATATGTATCATCTTCTATCGGACAACCTTTTATAAAAAGAGCTATCGGCTTTATCAAACGAGCTGTATACAGCCCTTTGGCTGATTTCATAAAACGTCCGCATTGGTTTGGAATTTTGGTGTTTGTATTTTTGTACCGTATGAGTGATGCCTACATTGCCCCAATGGCATATCCTTTTTATGATGATATGGGGTTTAGCAAAATCGAAATAGCCTCCATCATCAAAATTTATGGCACTCTTGCCACTATCGCCGGAACTCTCTTAGGCGGAATTATGGTCAGCCGATTAGGTATCATCAAATCATTATTTTGGTGCGGAATTTTACAGGGAATCTCAAACCTTGTCTTCGTGTGGCAAGCCCATGCCGGACACAACATTTATGTCTTGATGACCACTATATCTATTGAAAACATTTCCGGAGGACTTGGTACTGCGGCTTTTGTTGCCTATCTCTCATCTTTATGCAACCTTTCTTATACCGCCACTCAATACGCCCTACTATCCTCTTTTATGAGTTTAGCCCGAGATGTTTTTGCCGCCACCTCAGGCTTTGTTGCTTCTTCTATTTCTTGGTCTGTATTTTTTGTGTTGACCTCTTTAATGTCAATACCGGCTCTGATAATTCTTTATTATCTGACAAAAAAACAAAACACCCTCAAAAATTAAACTTTATAAGGCAATTTTGAATAAATAAACTCACTTAACCAATTCGGCAAAACTGACCCCATCCACGCAGCAAACCTCATCGGCCATGGAAAAGCTATCAAGCCCACATTTTTTTCAACTCTGTTACCGATAATTTCCGCAGCTTGTTCTGCCTCCATAAAAAATGGCATCGGACATGTGTTTTTATCTGTAATTCTTGAACGCACAAACCCCGGGCAAACAACATTAACTTGAATATTTTGCGACTTTAATGCCAAACGCAGAGCCTCTCCCCAAGCTTTCACACATGACTTACTGGCGCTATATGAAGGACAAGTCATCAATCCGTGATATCCCGCAATAGAACTTGTAATTACAATACCTCTACGTTTATTTGTTTGTTTTTTTTGATAAACATCAATTGTTGGCAATACTGTATTAACAACTCCCATAACATTTATAGAAAAAGTTTTATAGGCATTAATGGAGTTCTCCTCACCGGTTGAAACTCCCGCATTAGCAAAAACCAAATCTAGCGGAGCTTCAACATCGCATTCTTTTATCCACCAATCTACCGATTCTTTATCACTGATATCTATCACCTGAGTATGTACCTTTGTACTTTTATATTGCTTACATTCTTTAGCCACAGCTGCCAATCTTTTAGAATTTCTACCGCACAAAAATAAATTTTCAGCTCCATGGCGAGCATAATATAAAGCCAAAGCCTCACCTATACCGCTAGATGCTCCGGTAATAAGAATATTTTTAAAAACTGACATAAATTATCTCCATAGTAAAAACTTTTTAATTATTTTATTATAAACTACCTCAAAATTAGATTAAAGGAGTATTTGACTTGAGTATAGCAAGTATGACCGGATTTGCAAGAACATCCGGAGAATTAAATACAGAGTTGCGCAACATTTGTTGGCAATTTGAAATAAAAAGTGTTAATGGCAAAAGTTTAGATATAAAAACAAAACTACCTCCTCAATATGAAGAACTTTCTTTTGAATTGAAAAAAATTGCTTCGCAATATTTACAAAGAGGTAGCGTAAATGTTTTCTTAGATATCAAAAGCACTCAAAATGATGCTCCGATATGCATAAATGATGAGTTATTAAAAAGTTTAACCAACAAAGCTATCAACTTATATCAAGATAATTACAATGAGCTCGAAAAACCACGTAGTAGTGAGCTTTTAGCTATGAAAGGGGTGGTAGAAATTCAAGAAACCCCCTTATCTGAAGATGAAACGGCTTTAATCCATCAGGCTCTTAAATCAGATTTTGAAAAACTATGTCAAAATTTAGCTAAAGACCGTAAAGCTGAAGGCGAAAAAATTAAAGTGGCTCTTCTTGCAATTTTAGATAAAATTAAAACAATTACTGAAAATATTGAGCAAATAGCAGCAACTTTGCCCGAAAAAATCAAAAACAAACTCAATGAACAAATAAGCCTTTGGCTAAAAGATACATCCATCAGCGAAGATCGCCTTGCCCAAGAGGTTGTCTTTTATATTACCAGAGCAGACATCAGAGAAGAGATTGATCGCTTAAAAGCTCACACTAAAACCGCAACTGAAATGTTAAACTCTTCAGAAGCTATTGGGCGTAGATTAGACTTTTTGTGCCAAGAGTTAAATCGTGAAGCCAACACTACTTGCTCCAAATCTTTTGATATTGAGCTCACCTCTTGTGGTATGGAACTAAAAGCCCTAATTGAACAATTTCGTGAACAAATTCAAAATATAGAATAAGGAAAAAAACATGAATAAAATCATTAACCGCTTAAGAAAAGTTCGTAAAGGTGCAATGTTCATTATTGAAGCACCATCCGGCACCGGCAAAGGTACTGTCATTAAAGAACTCTTAAAAAATGATTCCAACATAAAATTTTCCGTTTCGGTAACAACCCGCCCACCAAGAGAAGGAGAAGTTGAAGGCGTGGACTATTACTTTGTTACCGACGAACAATATAATGAATTTATGACACAAGATGCTTTTTATGAATATGTAGATTCGCAATATGGATCAAGATATGGCACTTTGCGCTCTGAGGTAGACAGTTTCATCAATATCGGACAAGATGTTATTTTTGATATGGATTGGGCCGGAGCTCGTCAAATGAAAGAAAAAGCAGGTTCTGATGTAGTTACTATTTACTTGCTTCCGCCATCAATCAAAGAACTTCGCCAACGCTTAGAAAATCGCGGCACCGATTCTCAAGAAGTAATCGAAAAAAGAATGGGAATAATCTTAGATAAAGTAAGTCATTGGAATGAATTTGATTATGTTATCGTCAATGTTGACTTACAAGAAACCGTCACCAAAATTCAAAAAATTATTTCCGGAGAAAGAATGCGTCGAGTTCGCCAAGTCGGCCTTAAAAAATTTGTAAAAGAATTAGTCAAAGAAGTAGAAAAAAACAATTAATCTTTAATTTTTGCTTTTTCATCAGCTGTCATAGCTTTAAAAACAAGACTGGCATTTTGTGCAGCTGATGAAACCTGCAAACTTTCAGCTTTTTTGTAGAGTTTAAAAGCTTCAACCAAATTTTGCTTTACCCCAACACCCTTAGTATACATCCACGCTAAAACTTCTACAGCCTTAGCATCATTAAGCTTAACTCTTTGATTAATTTCTTCCAAATCCAATGGTGAAACTCTATTTTCTGCAACAGCTTTTAATGCTTGCTCCCATTTAATTTGTTTTGCCTTGCGTAAAGCGGCTTTTTTTCTGGCTTCATTAGTTAACTTTACTTCTTTTGTTTCACCATTTACCTTCAAAACAAAAGTTTCAGCATCAACTTTGTCTAATGCATCATCAACAGCTATATCTGGTTCTTTACGATTCTTAACAAATAACGGTAAATATCCCATATTATCCGAACGAACAACATCCCGATACAGCTCATCAAGGCTTGTAGCCCAAACAGAGCTTGCATAAAGCCATATTATTCCAATGCTAAATATAAGTTTACGTGTTTTTTTCATTTCTTTGTTGCAAGTTTTTATAACTATATCATAATATCAATTGCAAACTTCATATACCAGAATATTTTATACCTTATAAACAACCGGAATTATAAAATGAATAAAATATATAACTCAATTACAGATTTAGTTGGTAACACGCCATGCGTAAAATTACACAAATGGAAACAGAAACATAAATTAAATGCAGATATTATTGCTAAATGTGAATTTTATAATCCTTTATTCTCTGTTAAAGATAGAGCCGCTTTAAAAATGATAGAAAAAGCGGAAAAAGAAGGAGTTATCAACTCAGAAACTGTTTTTGTTGAAGCAACCAGCGGAAACACCGGTATTGCACTTGCCGCCATCTGCGCATCCAAAGGCTATAAATTGGTTATAACCATGCCAGAAAATATGAGCAAAGAACGTATTACCCTTATCCGTCATTATGGTGCTGAAGTTATTCTCACTCCTAAAGAAGATGGCATGAAAGGAGCTATTGCCAAAGCAAATCTTCTCAAACAAAAAAATTCTAATGTAATTATTTTCGAACAATTCAACAACGACGCCAATCTCGATGCTCATCGCTTTGGAACAAGCATGGAAATAATGGATGCCACCGGAGGCGATTTTGATGTTTTGGTTTCTGCAGTTGGTACCGCTGGAACAATTATTGGCAACGCTTCTACGCTCAAAACAAACAATCCTGAGCTATATGTTGTCGCCGTTGAGCCCCAAACAAGCCCTGTTCTTTCCGGAGGAGAAGCTCATAGTCATAACATTCCCGGAATAGGAGCCGGATTTATTCCGCCACTCTATGATACAAATATTGTTGACGAGGTAATTGCTATAAGCGATGATGAAGCTTGGAATACTGCCAAAGAAACGGCTCAAGTCGAAGGCTTACCTGTAGGTATTTCTGCAGGAGCTGCTCTTGCTGCGGCAACAAAATTAGCACAAAAAATTGAATTTACAGGAAAACAAATTATCGTTATTTTACCTGATGCCATCAACAACTATTTATCCATTCTCTCCTCTTAAAATAATCAATATAATACATATATAAATAAGAACTTTATTAGGATATAAAATATGCTATGGATAATAAATGGACTTATTTATGGTTTTTTCACTGCGCTTTACACTCTTGTAAACCAACGCCACAAATATAACGGATATATTTTAGGAATTTGGCGAGGATTTGGAATATCTATAATATTTTTTCCTTTTCTGTTTTTTATTCCCGTTCAAAACATTGCTTACAATTGGCTGCTCCTTATTTTTCAAGGATTAATGATAGGTATTTATGATTCTCATTTATTTTTCGGATCTGCAAAGTTTGGAGCAGGTCCAACATCTCGCATTATGGCAATAAGCGTCTTAATCACAACAATTCTATGGTGGATTATAACTCCGAAATTGTTTTTCTCATTGGCTCAAAACGGAAACATTTTTATAACTTTGTTATTAGCACTTTTTGGTTTTAGCTTCAGCTATTGGTATATGATAAAAAGTCCTCTTAATAAAGAGATTGTCACCTATATGACGCCTGCGATTTTTGCTCTTGCCGGAATGAGTATTGCCACCAAAGAAATTGCTATGATGGGGCAAAACGTATGGGCAAACATAGCCTATTATCTGGTTGTTTCAACTTTTATCAGCGGCATATACAATACAACAATGTACATTAAAACCGAGCACCCTGATTTAAAAAAATTTTTTCAAAATATTTTTGCCCCTCAAATTATCAAAATAGGAATATATATTATAAGCTTTTCTACAATATTAATCATAGCTAAAACAATGGCTATGCGTATAGCTCCAAATCCGGGATATGTTGTCGCATTAGTATTAACCGCTCCTATTTTCGTATATTTTTTAAACCAGTACAATAAAGTTCCTGATAATGTATCTGTAAAAGTAGGATTTATAATGTTGTTTTTTCTGAGTATGCTCATGATAATTATAAACAATTATCAAATTATAGATTAAAAAAAGCCCCTCAAAAAACTGAGGGGCTCAACACATTAACTACAGCTTATTCAGCAGAAAAAGCTTTCGCCTGTTTTTTAGCTTCATCATCTGTACGAGCAATATTAACCAGAATAGTTTGAGAAACTTCTGGGTGCAAATTCAACTGAACTTGGTAAACACCCAAATCTTTAATAGCTTTCTCAAGATATACCTGACGACGCTCAATAGAAAAACCAGCATCTTTAATTGCAGCAGCAATGTCACGAATAGTAACAGAACCATACAATTGACCAGTTTCAGCAGCTTGACGAATCAAAACAGCCGCAAAGCCTTTTAAAGATTCAGCCAATTTATCAGCTTCTTCACGAAGCAATTTGTTACGAGCTTCTAATTCGGCTTTTTGCTTTTCATAAACAGCTAAGTTTGCTTCTGTTGCACGCAAAGCCTTTTTCTGTGGCAAAAGATAATTACGAGCATAACCGTTCTTAACGTTTACTTTTTCGCCCATTTTACCCAATTTTTCTACATGTTCGAGCAGAATAACTTCCATTTTTTTTCTCCTCTTACATAGCTACATACGGCAACAAACCAAGATAACGAGCACGTTTAATAGCACGAGCCAATTCTCTTTGTTTTTTAGCAGAAACTGAAGTTATACGACTAGGAATAATTTTTCCTTTCTCTGAAATATAACGAGAAAGAAGTTTAACATCCTTATAGTCAATTTTCAAACCAT